>JAVKSW010000017.1:0-3169 GCA_039583505.1 Bryobacteraceae bacterium
CACCAGGAGATAGCGAAATGGAGTGCGTGCCTTCGCCGCGGGTGAGCTGCTGCTTTTGCGTGCCGTCGAGGCCGACCGCGTAGATCTGGCGTTCGAGCGGACTGGCCTCCGTCGAGGTGAAGAATACGCGATTATGCTCCTCGTCAACGCCCGCAACGTTGTCCACCTCCCATTCCCCGCTGGTGAGCTGTTTTTGGAGCGTGCCGTCCGCGTTATAGAGATAAAGATGACGGAAGCCGCTGCGTTCACTCGTCCAGAGAAGGCGATGGTCGCGCAGAAAGCGGAGGTCGCCTTTCACGTTTATCCATTCGGGATCTTGTTCGTGCAGCACCACGCGGGAGACGCCGGTTTCGATGTTGGCGATCAGCAGATCGAGCGTGTTCTGGATGCGGGGCAGCTTCTCGACAGCAATTTCACGGCTGGAGGGGAGCCAAGCCACGCGCGCAAAGAGATTTCCACGCGCTTCACCGAAGTTCATCCAGCGCGTTTCGCCGCCGGCAGCCGCAACAACGCCAATTCTCACGTCGGCATTCGGGTCGCCCGGCTGTGGAAAGCGTTGCGGTTCCAGAATGCCGTGATGATTGAGCAATGACACCTGGGGGAAGATGGGTTCGTGCGCAATATCGAACTGCATGTAAGCGATGAAGCGCGAATCGGGAGACCACCAGTGAGCGGTCGCCAGGTCAAGCTCTTCCGGATAGACCCAATCGAGCTCAGCATTGAGTAGCGTGTCGGACCCGTCTTGCGTCAACTGCCTGACCGCCTTACTCGCGATTTCGAGCGTGTAGAGATTCGGACCCCGGCGGAACGAAACGTATTTGTTGTCGGGAGATAATTTTGGATCGCTTTCGGCTTCCGCTGTTTTCGTGAGCTGCTCGAACGTGCCGGCCGAAACATTCACGACAAACAGATCGCCGGATGCGGACACGAGCAGTCGCTGGCCGTCGGCGAACCACTGGATCGGGCTCTGGGCGACGCGCCGGTTGGTCCAATCGAAAACGGCGGGAGACGGAGGATGCTCCGCCGCATCGTCGAGCTTTTTGATGCGGATGATATCGCGGGAGGCGCCGGAGGGAACATCGTAGAGCGTAAGGGTGCCGGACGTTTCGGTGATGAACTGCGATCCAGTGGGAGCCCAGATGATGGGCCGCGGCGCGTGGCGTTCGGAAGGCGTCCGCATCACTGCGTCGATGGTCACGGGCTTCTGTGCGGCAAATGCGGGAACGCAAAAGCCGAGAAGAACCAGGGCAAGATTGTCGCGCCGGATGCGAACCATTTCTTTCGATGGCTCAGGCTATGGATGCGAAGGCGCGACGGGGGGCGGCGGCTGATCGTGCGGGTGCGCCGTTTCAAGCCCTTGTGAATTCCGCGTTGCCGGCTTCGGCTTGGGCAGCGGTTTGCGCGGCAACAGGTCGGGGCGCGTCGCTGTGTCGTAGACCAGAGAGGCGACGATGGCAGAGGCTTGCATCAGGTCCGCGGGTTGGATGCGGTCGTATACGTCGAGATTGGAGTGGTGCGTGCGCGTCGCGTAATCCAGGGGATCCTGGATAAACTGGAATCCCGGCAACCCGACGTCATCGAAGGAGACGTGATCGGTGGATCCAGTGTCGCGGATCGAAATGGCCGTCGCGCCGAGGTCTTCGAAAGGCGCGAGCCACGCCTCGAAGATGGGGCGCATCATGTCGTTGCTCTGCAAATAGACCCCACGGATCTTACCGGTGCCGTTGTCGTAATTGAAATAGCCGGAGAGCTTCGCGTGCTCAGCCGTCAGCTTCATGGTTTCGGGATCGCCGAAGTGTTCTTTCACGTAGGCCTTGGAGCCGACCAGGCCTTCTTCTTCGCCGCCCCAGAGCGCGATGCGAACGGTGCGGTCCATAGGCTGGTGGATGGTTTCCAGGATACGAGCAGCTTCCATCATGACGGCACTTCCCGCGCCGTTGTCGGTTGCGCCGGTGCCCCCGTGCCAGGAGTCGAAGTGCGCTCCAAGCATGACGAGCTGGTCTTTATGCGGCCCAGTGCCGGGGATCTCCCCAGTGATGTTGAATGAGTTGGGCTCGTCGGTATAGAACTGGTTCTGAATATTGAATTCGACGGTCACCGGAATATTGTGCTGCACAAGGCGGGCAAGGCGATTGTATTGCTCGGGCATCAGCGCGACGCCCGGGACGGCGATCGGCCGCTTAGGATCCTGAGATCCGCCCGACTGCGCAAATATGGTGCCGCCGAAGCCGTTATTGCTCTCCGAAAGAACCAACAGAACTCCTTCGTCCTTGTAAAACTGCTCGAGTTTCTGGCGCATTCGTTCACGCTCTTCGCGCGATGGCGGTGGAGGTTGGCCGGGTGCCGGCGGACGGAAAAAGCGGGAGCGTCCCGGCTCGGGAGCTTCGGCCAAGTCAGCCAGCTGCGCGGAGGTATAGCGGCGTCCCTCAGGCTCCAACGGCAAAGTGAACTCCCGCGGCTGCGATATCAATGCGACTTTGCCCTTCAGTTTGCCCCTGAATTTATCCATGTCAGCGTCGGTGCTGATGGGAGCGAGAACGACTGCGGCAGTCACAGAGCCGTCGGTTCCGCTGGTCCAGGCAAGAGGGATGCCCGTCAGCGCAGAAAACTGCGGCTCGACCATGTGCGCTTCGAAGTACTTCGATTGCCAGCCGCGCCCGAAGGGTCCCCATTTTTCTTCCTTTACGTTCACCAGGCCATACGCCTGGAGGCGCTTGACGGCCCAGTCCCCGGCAGCTTTGAAGTTCGGAGATCCAGTGAGCCGGGGACCATAGACATCGGTGAGATAAAACATCGTGTCCATGACCCTCGAATCGGAAAAAGCTTCGGTCCGGATGCGATTGACGACGGAAAGATCGACCTTCTCTTCAGCCAAAAGCAAGAACGGAACGGCGGCAACAGCGGCCAGCGAGAGTGCAACGACTTTTTTATGCAACGTTCTTTACCCACTCAAATCGTAGCGAAGGCCGGACCGCGGATCGGGAAAGCAGCTTCGAAATCGACGAGAATCAGGTTAGGTGTTCTCCATGTTGCCCACGGGAAAGGCCAAGAAAGTCACCATCTATTTGAATGAGGATACGCGCACGCATGTAGAGCCGCTCTGGGTGAATATTCTCAGCTTCCTGAAGAAGAGACATGTGGCCGGCGCGACGATGTCACGGGCAGAGGC
>JAVKSW010000017.1:3269-12422 GCA_039583505.1 Bryobacteraceae bacterium
GGCAAACAGACGCCAATTGGGATGCAGGGCAGGGCGGCTGATAAAGAAGGTCATGAGCAGCCCAATGAGAAAAGAGCCGCTGATGTTAATCAGAACGGTGCCTAGCGGGAACAGGCCTGTGTAAATGCGGAGAACGAAGGACCCAACCACGAAGCGGAAGAGAGCACCCAGGCCTCCGCCGCATAGAACTGCCACGTATTTGGACAAGACTCGCTCCTCAGCTCAAATGTGAGTAGGAGTCATCTTCCCGGGAGGGCGGTTAACGGCGAACTCCAACGCCTGCTAACAGTTGAGCAAACAATCGGCTCAAAATCAACGGCTGGCGCGTAGTCGGCGGCAGGGGTGCGGCGAAAGTGCCACAGCCATCCCGGAAATCGGATATACGTGTTGCAGGAATGACACAGCTATAGAGGCTGAACGCACTTAGAATCAAATAATTACATCGTTTGAGAGCGTTCTCCTGCTATTCTGGACTGTTCTTGCATGTATTGCGAAACGACCATTCGGCGCCCGGTAGAAGTAAACGGCGTCGGTCTGCATCACGGTGCGCCTGTTCGTTTGCGCCTTACCCCGGCGCCTCCGGCTACGGGCATAGTGTTTGTCCGCACAGACCTGGACAACACCAACATTCCGGCGAGCTGGGAGTATGTTGAGCGGGTCAGTTACGCGACGAGCTTGATGCATCCCAAGGGCATCTTCATCTCGACCACCGAGCACCTGCTGAGTGTGCTGTACAGCATGGGCATTGATAATGCCCGCGTTGAGCTGGACAACCTGGAGCTTCCCATTCTGGACGGCAGTGGGTTGCCGTTTGTCGAGCTTTTACGCCAGGTGGGCAGACAGGAATCGCGGAGGCCGCGCCGCTACATGCGGATCGTCAAGCCTGTCAGCGTGGAGGCCAACGGAAAAAGCGTGGCCATTCTGCCGTGCGATCGCTTTCAATTGCGCACTCACAATTTTTACAATCATCCGCTGGTCGGCGAACAAACGTTGGAGCTCGAGGTTACGCCCGAAGCGTATGCTAACGAGATCGCTCCGGCGCGGACCTTCGGATTCGAGTACGAGCTTGATCAGATGCGCGATATGGGGCTGATCCGCGGGGCATCTTTAGAGAATGCGATTTGCTTTACACCGCAAGGCGTGGCGAATCCCGGCGGCTTGCGTTTCCCGGACGAATGCTGCCGCCACAAGGCGCTGGATCTGATTGGCGATCTGGCCCTGATCGGACGACCCCTACTGGGACAAGTGGTCGCGCAGAAGGCGGGACACGCGATGCACGTAGCGCTGGTGAACAAGCTGATGTCCGATTCGTCGCTCTACGAAATCGTCACGCTGGAGCGTGGCCGCGCGAGTCGAAGCGAAGTGGCGTAGCGCCTGCGTCCCTTTCGTTCCTGCACATTCCTATATAAGATGTGGTGTTGCGCGAGCTTCCCCATTTATTAACTTTGATTCGCGTCGCGGCTACGCCTGTAGTGGCTTGGCTGCTGCTGCGCGGACGATTCCGGGAAGCGCTGGCGCTGGTGCTGTTCGCTGCATTGACTGACTGGTTCGACGGATTCGCTGCGCGGCGCCTGGGAACCAGTGGACGGCTGGGCGTGATCCTTGACCCGGTGGCGGACAAAACGCTGCTGGTGGTGCTCTATGTGGTGCTCGGGATTGTGAAGTTGCTTCCGGCCTGGGTGGTCATCCTGGTAATCGGCCGGGACGTGGTGATTGTAGGCGGTGCGCTGTTAGTCCGCGCCTTCCGAAACGTTCGCCGATTCGTTCCGTCGACGATTGGCAAGGTCAGCACCTTCTTCCAGATCATGCTTGTTCTGCTGGTACTGCTGGATGCCGCCTTTCCTAATCGGTTTTTTCTGTGGCTCCGCAACATTGCGCTCGTGCTGGGCGTATTCTTCACGGTTGCGAGTGGATTGGATTACGTGCGACGCGGAATACAAATGGCGCGCGGGCCGGTCGTGCGGCAGACCTAGCCGGACGGTGGCAGGAATTTTTTCCGGTATTGTCCTTCCCGAAGAAAAGCCTGATTGACGACGCTAGGGGCGGGGAGTAGCCTGTAGACATGGAGCCGACGGTCGAGATCTTCGAGCCCTCGCGCCTGTACGCTCGAGTCGCTTGGGCCGGGCTGGCAGGCTCGGCGATTTGCGTGCTGTGCGGATTCCGCGCGCCGCTGGCGTTTATTCCCGGTTTTCTGTGCGCAGTAACGGCCGCCGCGCTGTTCTGGCTGGCCGCCCGGCCGGCAATCCGGATGGCCGAAACACAATTTAATATTGGCGAACGCGCCATCGCTTGGCGGGAAGTGCGCGAAGTCAACACCAGCCGCTTCGTTTCCCCTCTCATCCTAAGAATCAAGCTGACCAATTCGCGCCACAAGACGCTGATCTACCCCGGCGAGCCCGAGCGGATCGCCCGGTTGATGTTTCAGCTCCGAAAGAACTCGCATTTAGCGACTTTCGACGGAGTCGCGTATCGCGATTACTGGACCTGGACCAGTCTTGCGGGCCTGGGTGGGGAGAATCCGACGCTGGATCAGCCGGTGCGCATGCTGAGTCCGGACGATGAAGAAGAGATTGAGCGCATGTATCAAAAGCTGAAGGCTGTGGGACGGCTGGATTCTCGCGCTTCCGACTCATCCAAAACATCACATGAGGATTAGGGCTGCCGGCTAGAGCGCGGAGGGCAGCGCCACGCCGAGGTTGCCTCTACATCCTTATTGTTCTAGTCGCGATTGCGGTCGTGGTGTGGATGTTCCGGCTCGCTTTGCTCACCTGGGCGGGTACTCTTTTAGTAGAGGATGACGGCCCACAGAAAGCGCAGGCGATTTTGGTTCTGGGGGGCGATCCTGGACCGCGCATCCTCAAGGCAGCCCAATTAGCCCAGGCCGGTTACGCGCCACACGTCCTGGTGGATGGCCCAAAGACGCTGATAGGGCACGAATCCGATATGACGATTCCGTACGCGGCGCAGAGGGGGTATCCCGCGTCTTTATTCGAGCCGCTGCTGCTGCCGGGTGGGATGGATTCGACGCGAGAAGAGGCCGCCTTCGTAGGCAAGTATTTACGGCAGCACGGAATTCACAAGATCCTGCTGGTGACGAGCAACTTCCACACGCATCGCGCGGCGTATCTGATGCGCAAAGAGAATCCAGGACTGGACGTGGTAGTCGTGGCCGCCCCGGACCCTTACTTCACTCCGGAGGGCTGGTGGAAATCGCGCGAGGGCCGGAAGACTTTTCTATTCGAGTGGATGAAGACGGTTGCGGCCTGGTCGGGAATCTAGATGCGGAAATCATTAGCGACCTTGTGGCCGTACGTACTGCGGTACCGGCGCGGGCTGGCGCTGGGTCTCGGAGCGCTTCTTCTGAAAGACGCTCTCGCCGTGGCGCTTCCGCTGGTGATCAAGGACGGAGTGGACTCGCTCACCGGCGGCTTTCAGATTCGGGTCGTAATGCAGATGGCTGCATTTCTGATCGGACTCTCGCTGCTGAAGGGAGTCTTTCAATACTGGATGCGGGTGGTCATCATCGGGATTTCGCGCGACATCGAGTATGACCTGCGCAACGATCTGTTCGCGCATCTGGTGGAACTGTCGCAAGACTTCTACGGGCGCTATCGTACGGGCGACATCATGGCGCGCAGCACCAACGACCTGAATGCTGTGCGCATGATGTTAGGTCCGGGCATCATGTATTGGTGCGAAACGGCGATCATGCTGGTGCTCGCGGTTGCGGTGATGATCCACAGCGATATGCGCCTTACCTTGATCGCGCTGATTCCGGCGCCGCTAGTCTCGCTTGCGGTGGTTCTCTTCGGGCGCCGTATTCACACGCGCTTCGAGCATATCCAGAAAATGTTTTCCGATATCAGCAGCAAAGTGCAGGAAAATCTGGCGGGCGTACGCGTGATTCGAGCTTACGCGCAAGAGCACGCGGAAGTGGAGCAATTCGAGCGTCTGAACAAAGACTACATTCGGGAAAACATCGGGTTGGCGCGCATTCAAGGCGTATTCATGCCCTTACTGCAGGCTCTTATCGGCATTACATTCCTGCTGGTGCTGTGGGCGGGAGGAAGGCAGTTGCTGGAGGGCCGCATTACGCTGGGCAGCTTCGTCATGTTCAACACGTATATGGGGATGCTGATCTGGCCGATGATCGCGTTCGGGTGGGTGGTGAACCTTATGCAGCGCGGGACGGCTTCGCTGAACCGGATCAACCAGATTCTCCACGAACAGCCTACGGTCGCGCGGCCCAGCGGTGCGGTTCTCTCGCCGTCGGCCCGCTCCGCGGAAATCCGCTTTCGAGATGTAGAGATGCTGTTCGGAGACCGCCTGGCGATAGCCGGAATCGATGTGACGATTCGATCCGGCGAAACGGTGGCTATCGTCGGGCACACAGGCAGCGGGAAGACCACGCTGGCAAGCCTCATTCCAAGATTATTCGATCCAACCGGTGGAATAGTGGAGGTGGGGGGCGTGGATGTTCGCCGGTTCGATCCTGAGGAATTGAGGCGCCAGATCGGGTTTGTTCCGCAGGAGACCTTCCTTTTTAGCGCGACTTTGGCCGAGAACATTGCGTGGGGCGTAGCAGATGCGACGCGAGATCGGATAAAGTGGGCCGCGGAGGTGGCTGGCTTGGCGTCCGACATTGAGAGTTTTCCAAATGGATTGGATACCATGATTGGCGAACGAGGTCTGACGCTCTCCGGCGGACAGAAACAGCGCGCAGCGATCGCGCGGGCCATTCTGCGCAATCCGCGTATTCTGATTCTGGACGATGCGCTTTCGAGCGTGGACACTGTGACGGAAGAGAAGATACTGAACGGCTTGTCGGCGGTGATGCGCGATCGAACCACGATTCTGATTTCGCATCGCGTCTCAACCGTGAAGAATGCCGATCGCATTGTGGTGCTCAGTCATGGATCCGTGGTAGAAATTGGCACGGATGACGAACTGCAGCGGCGCGGCGGTTATTACGCGGAACTGTACGAAAAGCAGCTGCTCGAAGAGGAACTGGAGGCAATCTGATTTATGCGAGACGATGCGATCAGCAGGAGACATTGGCTTCGTACCATACCCTCGGCGGTAGGTTTGACAGCCGCGGCGGGCGGCGTTTTGGGCGCTCAGGAGTATCGAATCCGCGGCGCCGATCTCAAACTCGGCGTAGCGTCCTATTCTTTCCGGAAATTCTCGCGAGCCCAGGCGATCGCGATGACGAAACAGTTGGGGACGCCTTACCTGAACGTAAAAGACGTGCATCTGCCGCTCAATAGCACTCCCGAGGAGATCGACGCGGCGAAAAAGGAGTTCGAGGAGGCCGGAATCATTCTAGTGGGTTGCGGCAACGTCAGCTTCGCCAAGGACGACGAAGCCGACATGCGTAGCAAATTCGAGTACGCGAAACGAGCGGGGTTCCCGCTGATTGTTTGCGCGCCCACCGCCGTGACTCTCCCCAAATTGGAAAAGTTCGTGAAGGAGTACGACATCAAGATCGCCGTGCACAATCATGGCCCGGAGGACCACAATTTTCCGACGCCGCAGAGTGTTTTGAAGGTGGTGAGGAACATGGACCCTCGTTGTGGCTGCTGCATCGACGTCGGGCATACGTCGCGCACGGGCGTAAACGTCGTCGAATCGATTGTCGAAGCCGGACCGCGCTTGCTGGACATGCACATCAAAGATCTCGCGGATCCCATGGTCAAGGACAGTCAAGTGGCCGTCGGCGAGGGCAAATTGCCCATACGTCAGATCTTTATTCAGCTGATCAAGATGAGATACGCAGGGTGCGTGAATCTCGAGTACGAAATCAATGCCGAGAATCCGCTGCCCGGCATGCAGAAGAGCTTTTCGTATATGCGCGGTTTGCTGGCGGATCTGAAATCAACGCACGAGGCTAGAGGCTAGCGCTTGCGGTCGCCTGCGATTGTTTGACTGCCGTGCAGTCGCAACCTTGCTGGTCTCCTTGTATCCGGCAGGGATCTCGAACATAGAAGAATCCGGCTCGCCCAACTGAAGTACGACAGGAACTTCGTGCTCTACCGTCCCGTTTCGCATCGCTTTATCTTCCTGAACGATCTCACAACCCAACACGGGCGCGCGCCAGACCGTTACTACATCGCCATTGGATTCGGTAAACCTCATGCGCACGGCGTTGTAATCCCTGATATCCTCGTGCCCCTCGACAACCAAGGGCGCAGGCGACCAAGGCTTGCCGTGAAAGTTCCTTTGACAATCGGACGCAGGATCAACTGCATCTAACGAGCTGGCGATCCACTCCGGATCCTTTGGGTCGAGGACCGTCGTCGTCTTGATGCGGAGATCGTCTCTCACCTGAACAGACGTGCCATCGTCAAAGGAGATAGTCTTACGGGTTGTCCATCCCGTGGCGGAATCCGCGGAAGGGCCTTCATAGACTTCCACCCTTGCTCCATCGGAACGGCGCGCCGTGGTCTCTGTCGCGTGAGTCACGTGCGCACCGGTAAGCGTAGTGATGTAAAGCTGTACGGTGTACGAACCAACAGTCTCAAGGCCCATAGTGGTTCGGGCGTGCGCTCCGGGAATTGACAGTGTGGCGAGACACACCCCGAAAGCGGTAAGACAAACGGTAAACGCCGTTTTGGGCATCTTAGATCCCTTCTCGCGTGGTTATAGTTTCGCGAGCGTCTCCGATTCTACCTCAAAGCGGTGATACTCGAGTTCAGGGATCTCAATCAACGTCCGCGTACCTTCTCCGGATTTGCTGTCGATGGTCATCTGGTATGTGGCCCCGAACAACACGCGCAAGCGTTCGTTGACGTTGCTGACGCCAATCCCACGCTCAAACAAAGTGCCGAGTTTCGACTCTGGAATGCCGACGCCATCGTCTTCGATCAGGATGTGCAGTCGCGTATCTTCGAGCCAGATGCGAAGGCGAATCACACCGCCCTCGATTTTGTTGGCGAGCCCGTGTTTGATGGAGTTTTCAACAATCGGCTGCAGAATCATACTGGGGACCAGGCGGTCCAGCATCTTCTCATCGATGTCTTTATAGAAGCGGAGCTTTTCGCCGAAGCGGACCATCTCAATCGCCAGATAATCGTCGATGAAGGAGATCTCTTCGCGTAACAGTGAGAAGTTCTCGGTTTTGCGAAGCAAGCGTCGCAGTATGTTCGAGAGGCGATAGATCATGCTGCGCGCACGGTCCGGGTCCAGGCGGATCAGGGTAGAAACGGAATTGAGCGTGTTGAAAAGAAAATGCGGGTTAATTTGATTCGTGAGTGCGGCTAGCCGCGCTTCGGTGAGACGGGCGCGTTGCATTTCGATCTGCTTTTCGGCGCGAAAACTGCTCCAGATGCGCAAAGGCAATGACACGCAAAACAGGGTCGTAGCCGCACATGCAACGAAAGTCCAGGAGTTCAGAGGCGGCAGCGGCTGGAGACCGGCGAAAAGAAAGAATGTGTTGTGCTCTTTAAAGATGGTGTAAACGCCCCAGCGCAATGCTTCGGTGAGAATGACGATCGCGTTGCAGGCCACCATGAACAACGCTCTTTCGACAACACGGCGCTGAATAGCATTGCGGTTCCAGCGCAGTATCTGGCGGAACAGGCGGTATAAGTTGAGATCTACGAACGGCGAGAAATACCAGATGTCTTCCTTTTGAGGGGCAAGATCGTGGATGAGCGCGCCGAGAAGCCCA
Source organism: Bryobacteraceae bacterium (assembly GCA_039583505.1). Taxonomy (GTDB): domain Bacteria; phylum Acidobacteriota; class Terriglobia; order Bryobacterales; family Bryobacteraceae; genus Bog-105. Next base: position 10,939 of record JAVKSW010000017.1, read on the forward strand.
GCGGCCGCATAGAGCGGCATCGACATAAATTTACCGTCGATCATGTCGGGAACCGAGACGCATAAGCCGGTGACGAGACCACTGACATATCCGCCTAGTATGCCGGCAATCTGCGCGCCTTCGAGGGCCAGATCGATCGCGGGGTACTGGTGTTTCCCGAGGAGGCGGACGCCGGCGCTGGCGCCAAACAGGACTGAAAATACCAATGCAAGCTGCAGTCTTTCGCCGACGGTGCGCTCGTCGCGCAGCAGAATGCGCTGGATGCGCGCGAAACGCATGAGGATGCTGGCAATGGAAGCGGAGACCGCAATCTTGATGAGAAGGGCGGCCAGTTGCTGTTGGTCAAACATGAACAGGCATCGGTGGCGCGGCCGCGGTGCGGCTACGGCTTCTATAATAGGTTGCCGCGGGTTCTGCCGCTTCCGCCCTGGGGACTAGCGCGGCCCTTCGAGTTTCATCAGGCGAACGTTCATGTCGGTGACCTGCTGCTCGATGAGCGCGAGGCGCGGAGATACGGAGCTGTCCAGGTTGCTTTGGTCGGCTTCGAGTTTACGCATCCGGACCGTGAGGACGGTGTTGTTGGCGGCGAATCCGCGCAGCAGTTCGGTCTGCATATCGCGCATGGGTGCGATGAGCTTCTCCTCCAGTTGGGATATGCGCTGCGCAAGCCGCTGTTCGAGAGTTTCGAGAGCCGCGTTCAGTTGGGCTCGGGTTACCGGACTTTGGTCATCGGTGGGCATGCGGATATAGCTTCAGTTTACCGGTTTGCGTCGTGTCCGATAATAGAGATTCCACCGCTCGACAAATCAGGACCAATTTGCCGGATTTCAAGCTGAACAAGATCGCCGAGGCGGATTTCCCGACCCGTTTCGGACACTTTCGCATTTACGGCTTCGAAGGTGTCCGGCCGGGGGAAACCGAAGAAGCGATCGCGCTCAAGCTGGGTGATTTGTCGCCGGAACTGGGAGCGCCGCTGGTACGCATCCACTCACAGTGCCTGACGGGAGATGTGTTTCACAGTTTGCGGTGCGATTGCCGCTCCCAACTGGAGCTGGCACTCGATCAGATCGCTACCGAGGGAAGAGGACTGCTGGTCTATGAGCGCCAGGAAGGCCGCGGAATCGGATTGATGAACAAGTTGCGTGCGTATGAGCTACAGGATGCCGGCTTGGACACGGTAGAAGCGAACGAGCACCTTGGCTTCGACGCAGATCTGCGGGACTACCAGTTGCCGGCCGCTGTCCTGCAGTATCTGGGAGCAACAGCCGTGCGGCTGCTATCGAATAATCCGCAAAAGGTCGCCGCTCTCGAAAAGGGCGGAATCAAGGTGGTGGAGCGCGCGCCGATTATTGCGCCGCCGCTCGAAACGACGGCGGAATATATGAAGACAAAGCGGGAGAAGTTAGGGCACCTGTTCTAGTTGGATCACAACCAGCCACGAGTGCGTGCAATGCGTGCGGCCTCAATTCGATTCGCGGCGCCCA
>JAVKSW010000017.1:12522-15154 GCA_039583505.1 Bryobacteraceae bacterium
GCACCTGTTCTAGTTGGATCACAACCAGCCACGAGTGCGTGCAATGCGTGCGGCCTCAATTCGATTCGCGGCGCCCAACTTGCCGATTGCCTCGGAAAGATAGTTTCGCACCGTACCCTCCGACAACCGCAGCTTTGAAGCGATATCGCCTGTCGTCGTCCCTTCGCCGGCCAAGCGCAGGATCTGCCGTTCACGATCAGTAAGCGGGTCGGGCTCACCGGCAGCGGGTCAGTTTGAAATCGAGAGATTCACGATCTCTTCAGCCGAGCTAATCAAGGGCTTGCGGAACGTCCTGAAGGAGGGCAGCATATTGGCGTATCTCGTGGGCATGACGTTGAGAGTCGCGGAAATTCAGCGTCTTCCTAAGCCCACCGGAAGCTTCTACGTTCATGCGGTCCAACTTCGATTCATTACGCGAAACTCGTCACGCGTACTTGAGAATGCGCCCCAGCGCACGTGCTATGACTTGCCAGCGCTCCTGTTAAGGCCACGAATTGCTTCTTGCCTGCGACGGTGACACGTAATGGCGGCCAGCCCGGTCGCTGTCCCTCACTGCCCACGCGGCGCGAATCAAGGCTGCCTTCTATGCAACGCAACGTAGGCAGAGCGAACCTTCCTCAACACGCAGTGCTTCCGCCGCTCTTTGAAAACCGCCGCGCCAAAACGCTCAGCGCCGTACCAAGGAAGGGTGCAGAGCAGCGAAAACAGCAAAGGCCAGAGCGAGTACGATCACACCTGCAAAGATGACGCGGCGAACAACCGGGTTCGACCGGTTCGAAGGGTCTCGAGGCGGGGGCGCGATTTTTTTGAACGCGATCAGCGTCAGTACGAAGGCAACTGTGAGGGGGAACAGTACCACTGGCGAAAGTCCCCACCACAGCGCCGAGAACGCAAGTAATGGCAGAGCCACCCCGGCAATTAACACAACATAAACGCTCGTCCAATAGACCCCTCGCCGCAAGCGAGAACTACTCGTCGTCATCATGCTCCGTCACAGCCGGATTCCCGGGAATCGTCTGCGCCGGGCCAGCTCCGCCGCCCTGGGCCGACACATACTGATACGTGAGATAGCCTGCACCTGTTCTAGTTGGATCACAACCAGCCACGAGTGCGTGCAATGCGTGCGGCCTCAATTCGATTCGCGGCGCCCAACTTGCCGATTGCCTCGGAAAGATAGTTTCGCACCGTACCCTCCGACAACCGCAGCTTTGAAGCGATATCGCCTGTCGTCGTGCCTTCGCCGGCCAAGCGCAGGATCTGCCGTTCACGATCGGTAAGCGGGTCGGGCTCGCCCCACGCTTCCGCGGCAAGCTCCGGATCTATGACACGCAGCCCGTTGTGCACACGGCGCACGGCGTCGGCCAGTTCTCTTGCCGGCCGGTCCTTCAGGATATAGCCACGCGCGCCGGCGTCCATGGCCCGCCTCAGATATCCGGCGCGCGCGAATGTGGTCAGAACAATGACGTGGGTGGGAAGGCCGCGCGATTGAATCGCCGCTGCGAGTTCGAGCCCGGTCATCTCCGGCATCTCGATATCGGTAATCAGGACGTCCGGGCGTTCCCGCAACACTGAGGCGAGCGCATTTTTCCCATTGCGTTCCTGCGCCAGCACGCGGATATCGCCATCCATTTCGAGCAGAGCGGTCAAGGCGCCGAGCACCATGGTCTGATCTTCGGCGATGATCACGCGAATCGCACTCATGCAATGGCCTCTTGTTTGTGCCTGATGGGAAGAGTGATGCTGAGACGAGTGCCCTGCGAGCTGTCGCGGGTGATACTTCCATCCAGCGCCTCGACACGCTCGCGCATGCCGCGCAACCCATTGCCTTCGTAATTGGAACTTCCACGGCCGTTGTCCGCAATCTCCAGCCGATAACAATCCGTGTCCTGGCTAAAGAGAATGCGGCAATTCGTCGCGCCCGAATGACGGACGACGTTGGTGACGGCCTCTCGCACGACGAGAGCGAGGACGGTCTCTTGCGCAGGCGAAAACTTGCTCACGCCGGGAGGAATTTCTCTGGCCTCACACTCTGCTTTGATTCCGGCGGTTTCAAGCGTGGAACGCGCACGCGCAAATTCTTCCGTGAGGCTGCCGGCGCGATAACCGCGAATCGCGTGACGCACTTCGGCGAGCGCGTCGCGGGCGATCTGTTCGATTTCCCCGATCTCGCCGCGAGCGCGGGCGGTGTCCCGGTCGAGAAGTTTCGACGCGAGCTCGGATTTAAGAATGATGACCGACAAGGTGTGTCCCAGCACATCGTGCATGTCTCGCGCGATGCGTTCACGCTCCGCCACTTTCGCCAGATGCTGGATCTCATCGTGCGCCAGTCGCAGTTTGGCATCGGCCCGTTTCTCGTTGCCGGCGTAGATGTTCGCCGCTCCGATGAAGGCCGTCAATGGCATCGCGGGCGCCCAGAACCAGACCGGCAGGTGCAAGAGCCAGCTCTCCGCCGCGATACCGGCCAGCAGGGCGCCCAGGCAGGCGAAGGCCAAACGAGGGCGGAACAAAAACCCAAACAAAGCCGCCGCATAGATAAGGTAAGCCGATGCACCGCCGTTGAAAGGACAATACGCAAATCCCAGTACGGAGATGGCGATGACGGACCGCACCGCAAGGCGGCCTCCGCGCCAGC
>JAVKSW010000018.1:0-15052 GCA_039583505.1 Bryobacteraceae bacterium
CACGTAACCAGGTGGTGCTACGCGGGGACGGGTCGGAGCCAACCTTCCCGGCGGATCTCTGATAGCTTGGACCAGTGCCGCCCTTTGCCATGTGCACGTCGACGTCTGTCAGTGCTTATTCGAAATTACGGAATCTATGGTACGTCGCTTTCGTCTGACTTTAGGCGCTGTCGCCCTCTCCTGCTATCTTGCCCCTCTTGCTCGCACACAGCAACTGCCCACCTCGTGGGTAGACAAAGACACGGGTCACCGTATTTTCCGCCTTACAAATGAAGCCGGCTCTTCCGGCTTCTATTTCAACGTCAACGCCTACTCGCCCGATGGCAAATTAATGGCGTACAACGCCCCTGACGGTATCTACGTCCTTGATTTCACGGCCATGAAAACTCGTTTGCTGGTTCCAAATACGCCAGCTTCTGTCGGTGGCGTCCACGCCATAGTAGTCGGCCGAAAAACGAACAGTGTTTTCTTCTCAAAGCCTGACCTAGCGACTCGACTGACCACCATCTACAAGGCGGATATGTACACCGGCGAGGTAAAGAAGCTTGTGACTTTGCCTCCGCGCGCCAGTGTCGCAACCATCAATGCCGACGAAACGCTTGGAGTTGGAACGTACAACGAAACAGCGCAAGGAGATCAACAGGAGTATGGGCGCAATCGTCCGCGACCGGCAACATCGACGTCCGATAACCATCGCCCGCCGCAAGCCGGCAATCTTGTTCAGGCGGAAGACAAGGCTGAGATGATGGAGCGGCGTCTTGCCGCTCACATTCCGGTAGTTCTCTACGCAATCAACCTGGAAACGGGCAAGATTACGACTCTGCTCCACTCCACAGACTGGATCGGCCACATGCTCTTTTCGCCTGTCGATCCCACGCTCCTCATGTACTGCCACGAAGGCCCATGGCAGAAAGTAGACCGCATCTGGATGATGCATACCGATGGTACGAACAACAGTCTGATTCATAAGCGGACAATGGCAATGGAAATCGCGGGTCATGAATTTTGGGGATTCGATGGCAAGAGCATTTGGTATGACTGGCAGTATCCCGAAAGTGAAGATTTCTTTCTTGCCGGTTATAACTTCGAAACGCGACAGCGCACCGCGTTTCACATGCAGCGTAATGAATGGTCCATTCATGTCAATCTCACACAGGGCAACAGGTTATTCGCAGGTGATGGCGGCGATCCGGGACAGATCGCCAAGGCGCCGGATGGCGAATGGATCGAACTGTTCCATCCGGAGATGCTGAAGACTTCTGGCGCGTTGAATGCTCCGGTCTTCTGGCAGCCTGGTGTGTTCCATTCCGAGCATCTCGTGAATATGGCTCACCACGACTATCATCTGGAGCCAAATGTACGCTTTTCACCGGACCAGAAACTAGTCATTTTCACGAGCAATATGTTCGGGCCGAGCTACGTTTTTGGCGTTGAGGTCACGCGAACTGCAAATGCTCCGGCGTCCGAAATCAAATCGACTCCAGAAATGGCCAAGCAGTTTAATCCCACGAGTCCAAGGAACTGCAATGTGCCGGCCCCAGAGTTGGAGCCAGTTCGCCCGCAATCCGAACAATGAGGAAAAGAGGTCGTTAAAACCGATGCGAATCACGAGACGACATGCAATTGGCGTACTTGCGGCAGCGCTTCCTGCAGCGGCAAACAGAGATGCTTCGTCACAAACATCTGCGCCTCAAGATGCACGTGTATCTGTTACTTGGCTGGGCGGAAATGCACCGCAGATCGAAAGCGGCGTCAGTTGGGGAGTTCCATGGCCCCGCAGCACAGTTCGGAAGAGCGATGCCTTTCAGCTCACTGATGCCACCGGCAAAACCCTCTCTTTACAGAGCTGGATTCTCGCGTATTGGCCGGATGGCTCCGTAAAGTGGACAGGATTTGCCGCTCTCACGGGCGCGAACGCGGCCGGTCCTTTCTATCTTGCTCAAGCATCCAGCTCGGCTGCAAACGCACCCACACTGCGCATCGGTCAGAATACGCAAGCGATTCAGGTGGACACCGGCCCCTTGCGGTGCCGGATTCCACTCCATGGCCCGGCGTTCCTCGAATCCATGACGATGGAGGGACGCGAGATCGCCGCGGGCGCTCGACTGGTTTGCAGTCTGGAAGACCGATCGCAACTCGAAGCGAATCGCGCGGTTCGTTTTGACGATTTTGTCGGCGAAATAAAAGAAGCATCTGTCGAACAGAATGGCCCGGTGCGAGGCGTGGTCAGGATCGACGGCGTGCATCGCGCGAGGAAAGGCAGCCGCGAATGGCTGCCTTTCACGATCAGGCTGTATTTTTACGCCGCGCAGCCAGCGGTGCGAATGATTCACTCATTCGTTTTCGACGGTGATCAGCACAAAGACTTCATTAGCGCAATCGGAGTGGTTTTCGACGTGCCGATGCGCGAAGAGGTCCATAACCGACACGTTCGTTTCTCGGGCGAAGGCGAAGGTTTGTGGGCGGAGCCGCTGCAGCCACTCATCGGGCGTCGTTTCATCGGGACGCCCGGCAACACTGTCTATGCGGATCAGCTCGCAGGCAAACGCGTTCCAAACAAAGCGGCCTTCGATGCCGCCGGACAGAAGCTTCTCACCGATCTCGCCATATGGGATTCGTACAAACTGACTCAGCACGATGCGGATGGTTTTATCGTTCAGAAGCGTACGAACCCCCAAAGCTGCTGGTTGCATGCCGGAGACGGAAAGCGCGCTTCGGGGCTCGCGTTTGTAGGGGATGTGAGCGGCGGGCTTGCTGTCTCGATCCGAAATTTCTGGCAATCCTATCCGGCCGCGCTCGAAATCCACAACGCCACAACCAAGACAGCTCAGCTCTACGCTTGGCTCTGGTCGCCAGATGCTCAGGCGATGGATCTGCGCCACTACGACACGAAAGCGCACGGCCTGAACTCGAGTTATGAGGATGTGCAGCCGGGCTTCAGCACGCCGAATGGCATCGGTCGCACAAGCGAACTAATGTTGTTTCCAGGCACTAGCGTGCCGTCCAGAGAAATTAGCGTCGCGCAGGCAAAACTAACCCAGGAACCAGCGCTTCTCGTCTGCTCGCCCGCATATCTTCACTCGACTTCGGTATTTGGTATCTGGAGCTTGCCGGACCGGTCCACGCCGTACAAAAAGGCGATGGAAGACGATCTTGACGCCGCGCTCGCAATGTATTTGAAGGAAGTGGAGCAGCGGCATTGGTATGGATTCTGGGATTTTGGCGACGTCATGCACAGTTACGATCCCAGCCGGCACGTGTGGCGCTACGATGTGGGCGGTTTTGCCTGGGACAATACGGAGCTGGCGTCGGATATGTGGTTGTGGTACAGCTTCTTGCGTACCGGGCGCCACGACATCTTCCGGATGGCGGAGCACATGACGCGCCACACCAGCGAGGTGGATACCTACCATTCCGGGCGCTTCGCAATGCTCGGTTCGCGTCACAACGTGAGGCACTGGGGCGATGGCGCCAAAGAAGCGCGCATCAGTCAAGCCGCGTTTCGGCGTTTCTATTACTACCTCACCACAGATGAGCGAACGGGCGAGATCATGCATTCGGTTGTAAATGCGGATTACGCGCTGCTCGAAATCGATCCGATGCGTGAAGCTGCGCCATTAAAAGGGCCGAAGAAGTATCCAGCTCGTATACGCGGAGGGCCGGACTGGCTGGCTTATGTCGGCAACTGGATGACGGAATGGGAACGTACCGGCGATACGAAATATCGAGACAAGATCGTCACGGGAATGGACTGCATCGCGAAGATGCCCTACGGTTTCATGACCGGTCCGGATGCCATGTACGGTTACGATCCGAAGACAGGTAAGATGTACCCGTTAGGAGAAGATCCGTTCGGTGTGTACAATCTTCAAATCATTCAGGGCGGCGGTGAAGTCGCGTTTGAGATAAATCAGCTGATCGATCATCCTGGTTGGAAAAAAGCATTTCTGCAATATTGCCGGCTCACTGCTGCTCCCAAAGAAGTGGTTGCGAAAGACCTGCAGACCGGCGAAGAAGGCGCTGACGGGCAATATGCCGGTGGTGGGCGGTTGGCAGCCTACGCGTACCTGGAAACGAAAAATCCTGCCTTCGCCAAACGTGCTACGTCAGGACCAAATGGCGGCTATAGCATGTGGCAGGATATGTACCATCCGCGAGCAGTAAACGGACCCGACGCCTTGAATCCCATTGAAGAGGTGCCTAGGGTGTCGACAAATAGCGTGGCCCAGTCTTCCCTCAACATGATCGAGCTGCTCGAAATGTGCGCCGATCGACTGCCCGAAGAAGCGCCGCCGGCGCCGCCACGGAATCGCTTTCAGCGAGGCTAACACTCGCTCGCCGGGTGCCAGAGCTTGACGAATGCTTCTTTGCATCTGCGAATCGTCGCTTCGTCGCCGTTCATGTGCGGCTCCAGAGAAATTGGACCTTTGTAGTGGATGCTTCGCAGAGCAGCGCAGTGAGACCGGTAATCGACAAAACCCTCGCCTGCCGGCACGAATTGCGGTCTTCCGGACCCAGGCGCCGCCGGCTTCACGTCTTTGACGTGAACATTCGCGATGAACGGCGCCACGCTGTCGAAATGTTCTCTTGAGTCACGGCGTTCTTTCCACGCCACGTTTCCCGGATCGTAGTTGATTTTCAGTGAATTGATACCAGCTCCGCGGATCAGTGCTACTGTCGCCGCCCATGTGTCGGCCCAACAGACGGGCTCTGGTTCTATGAGGAGCTGTACGCCGTCGAGAAGCGCACGCTCGGCAGCTCGCCGCAGCGAATCAACCAGTTCCGATGGCGGATTTTCGCTCGAAATCAGATCGCCATTCAGCTCCACCGCACGGGGCTTTCTGAACCCGAACACGATCAGCCCCGGCAGGCGCCAGCGCTGGGCCAATTCAACCGCCCTGGGATAGACTTCCCGCATTTCCTTCGCAAAGCTAGCCGCATCGCTGACATTCTTGAAGAGGCCCGGGGACAAGCCTGTTATTTCTACTCCTTCTTCTCGAGCCAGGCGCTCGACCTCGACTAATTCACTGCGATCGCACATGGGTGCTCTGCCGCTTTTTAGGTTCCGAATCTCATATCGGCGGAGCCCCACCCGGGTACCGATGCCAAGAGCGCGTGCGAAATCCCGGTCAATTTCGTCTGCGACGATTCCCAGCCTCAAAGCGATGCCCCGAGATTCTCTTGAGGGATCTCTACAACACGGCCCAACTGCGCCGAATCGTAAACAGCGTGTACACATCGCAGGTCGTGAACGCCGGAAGAAATGGAACAGAAGGCCGGCCTATGATTTCGTACTGCCTCTAAAAACATTCTGTGCTGGTTAAAGGGATTGCTGGAATCGTCGAACGCCGGAGGGAGGATTTCCATTTGCCGCTCAACCCCATGCACGCCGTCGAATGACGTTTCGTTGCCTCCCGCGTAATCGACGACATGCCCTCGGAACGCCCCTTTAGCTGACGCGATGCTGAGAAACCGGCTATTCCGGTATTCGATTCTGCCGAGCGTCCCATGCAGCGAAAGCTGTTCTCCATTGGCGCACCAGGCGGTGTCGATTGTCATCATCGCCCCGTTCTTCATTTGGAAGAGAGCGCATGCCAGATCTTCGCCTTCAATTCCTGGGCTATGCAGATTTCGCGTGAACGCACTGGTGTGAATAGCGGTGCTCCCGGTCATCCATTCGACCAGATGGATGTAGTGAACGGCAAGTTGAATGAAACAACCTCCGCCGGCTTCCGCGAGCAAGGTCCGCCAGGTACGATTTCCTTCCCGTGCGCGAGCCGAAGTAAGCATGCCGCCTTTGTGCATGTAACGAGCGTAGAAATGCACTGGATCGCCGAGAAATTCTTGCGAAACCAGGGCGCGAAGATCGTGCATCAGCGGCTGATCGAAATAGCTCATATACAAACCGGTCGTTTTGTCCGATCTCTCAGCCGCCCTCGCGATCGCTTCCGCATCTTCGACCGTGGGGGCGATGGGTTTCTGCAGCAGGACGTGTTTTCCCGCCTCGATTGCGGCAACGGCCTGCACCCGGTGCAAGTGGTTCGGCGTGTTTATGATGACCGCGTCCACGTTTTTCGAGAGCGCAGCTTCAAATGAGCCGGTCGCAACGGGCGCCGAAAGGCGGCGTGCCGCATCGCGGGCCAAATCGAGATTTACGTCAATACAAGAAGCAATATTTATCCAATCCAGATCCCGGTAAACGTTCAAATAGTGGCTTGCCATTCCACCGCAGCCGGCGATGGAGACGTTGATGATTTCCAGTCTGTTCATTTGTGGACGTCCGCCCGCTTCAGTTCGCTTTCGGATGCAGGCTTGCGAGTCGCATCCAGCGCGACTGCCGCGGCGCCGAGGCTGAGACAGGTCATGGCGATCGACTGCCTTGCATTTACCGGAAGATAAATGATCAGCACGCCTATGAGCATGACCGAAGACCCAATTGCTTTGTCCGGAATTCCGCGCTCGCGGAAAAAAAGCCAGCCGAAGAAGACCGCCAGGACGATCCCCGCTCTCTTGATGCTGATGGAAATAACGACGTCAATGTAGTGGTAGGACGCAAATTGCAGGAGCAATGAAACTCCGTCCATAATCCCGGCGGCGGAAATCCAGAGCACATTTCCGTGCAGAGCAACACCGACCTCTTCGCGTCTTGCGAGCGTTAACACCAGGAAAAAGACACATAGGCCGATGCCGAAAGCAAACGCTTGCGTGTAGACGTCGCTAATAAGGACGAGTTTTTTCTCGAGCGGGTTCGTGATAGAGAAGATGAACGCCACGATCAGCATATAGCGGCTTCCTTTCTCCTGCACAACCGCTTTGAAAGGCGCCGACCAGCCCACCGCGAACAGCCGCCTGTGGATCAGGACCGATCCAATGACCACCAGAACCACCCCGAGTAACTTCGCAGCCGGAGGCAATTCCCCCAGCATCGCGAATCCCGTAGGAATCAGGAATATCGGTGTGAATGCAAGAAATGGGATGCATAGGGACAGAGGCGATACCTGTAGAGCACGAAAATAAAGCACGTTCGCAACAGACACCAGCAGAACATCGATCAGCAGATAGATCGAATAGGTAAAAACGGGCGAAAAATGGAGATTCGAAATACCAAATAGCGGGCCGCCGTCGCGAAAAACGATGCGACTTCCCGTCCCGAGGCGCGCGATAACAACTAACCCGAAAACGATTGCAGCCGAGACCTGGCACCAAAATGTCGTGGGAATTAAGGAGTGCTTTTGGACTGCTTTCTTGCGAGCGACGTCGGTGAAGATATTGGTTCCTGACATCAGTCCGGCGATTAGCAATCCGGCAGCGGAGAACGACATAACCAAACCCTCCTTAGCATAGGAGATATGACTAGACGAGCTGCCGTGAAATCAATTGTGCTGACCGGAGGCACCTGGAACGGCCTCAGCCTGGCGCAGGACGCTCCGCGGGGTCCGGCGAGCACCAGAGATGGTGCACCCGCCGATCTGGAACAATTTGAACGCAATGCAATAAGAGCGAAGCGCGCCGGCATTACACACGTTCTCATCACAGAACACTTCCCGCCTGCGCTCTGGCAGTTCGATGTGGCGGGCGATCCGTACCCGGCGTGGTATATCTATCAACCGGGTCTGCTGAAGATTTTTCCGCCGGCTTCCCTGCAACACTATGTAAATCCGCAGTACGCCGAAACGGTAGCTGAAATATTCAAGGCCCGCTGCGGGATTCTGCGGCGTCATGGCCTCAAGGCAGCTTATTCGACAAACGAGCCACAGGTCATCGCGGAGGCATTCTTCGCCGACCACCCCGAGCTCCGAGGCCCGCGTGTGGAGCAGCCAAACCGGTCGCGTGCAGCCCGTTTTTCGCCTTGCGTGGATCGTCCGGAAGTGCTCGCTCTCTATAGCGAATCCATGCAACAACTCTTGAAGCGGTGCCCGGAAGTGGAGATCTTTTCATTTCTAACCAGCGATTCGGGCGCGGGACTCTGTTGGGCTCCCTCTTTATATCCCGGCTCAAATGGCCCTGCATATTGCCAGGGTCATTCGATGCAGGAGCGGGTGATAGGTTTTTTGTCGACGCTGCATGAAGCAGCTAAGGAAAGCGGCCACACTATACAAGCCGATCTTGTCGAAATCGCGCCGAGGCAATGGATGTCGCCTACTTTCGACCGGCCGCAGTCGATCGCTCGCAGTCTGCCTGCGGGGATGGCCGTCGATCACTTCGAAGGACCGGATGGTCACCGGGTTCGTGTGCGTCGATTCTCCGGTGGGGATGGGGAATTTGCACCAGTTCTAGGCATTCCACGGCCCCTCGGCTGGTTGGGTGCGCTCTCGAGCGGACAGGGGACGCTCGGCTCCAAGCTGGTTATGTCGTTCGACGATCGACAGAACCTCGAGCTTAGCTTTCGCATCCTTGAGCGGTTCCAAGACCGTCCATCTTCAACCAGGTTGCAAACTTTGAGCTCGCTTCACGAAGTTGCGGCGGAAACGGCCGGCAAGGCGAGCGCCGACGACCAGCTTGAGCTTTGGCTTGCTTTGGACGATGCCGAACGGTATCTGGGAACCCTGAACTTTGGACCGGTGCTGATCATGGGCTGTGTTTTGGGGCGGTGGATTACACGGCCATTCGTCCCGTTTCCCTCTGAATTGAGGCACGAAGAGACAGAGTTTTTCCGGCCCTTTCTGTTCCAGGCGAAAGGTGAAGAAGAGGCCGGCGATCTGGTCGATATTCAGGGCATGCGTATGTATGAAGGCTGGGGCGCGCGATTGCTGGTGCAGAACATTATTGAGAAGGTGACGGCGAATACCGCCCGCGCTTTAGCCTTGGCGCAGCGGATTGGCGATACCGCGGGTCCGGATCGAATCAAATGGGAACTGCTGGAGCAACGCATCGGAACTCTTCAGTGCTTCGTTCGAACTGTCGTGAATTCCGTGAAATATCAGGCTGGACTCGATCGCGTCAAAGCTTTGAAGATTGCTCCACAGCAAGACCCGGTACTCGGGGCGCGAAGCGGATGGGATCGGGAGGATCTTTTGAATATTGCCCGGAATGAAATCGACAACGCTGCTGAATTACGCCGGCTTCTTGAAACGGCGAAGGAGCCACTGGTGGATACGGCCCCGGTTGCGCGTGAAGAGACGATGCGCAGATTAGGTCCCGCTCTGCCGGCGCAGATCAAGCGAAAGATAGATGTCATGAACGCCCATTGGGAAGACTATAAACGCCTGTTTACCGCGCCGAATCTATAGGAAATCTTTTCCGGGCTGCGGCTAAAACGAGATCCGCGAACTGAACTGCAGCTTGCGGGGTTGATTGGCCATGGATGAAAAAATGCCAAAGCTAGCGGAATCGATGGCTACTCCCGGAGCGGCGAAGTGAACCGCGTTGTTGACATTAAACGCATCCACCTGAAATGCTAGTCTCACTCGCTCGGTAACTGAGAATTCCCGGCGTACACTCAGATCGAAATCGGCAGTGTGCGGAGCAAAGAGACCATATGGCGCAGAACGAGCAATGTTGCCTATGGTGTAATTTGCAGGATCTGCAAAAGCCGCCTTGGCGATGTAAGCCGTGGTACCGACGTTCGCGCCTCCGCTTCCGATGGAGCCGTTCTGCCAAACGGTTGCGGAAAAACTAGGGTTGTAGTTCGGGTAGCAGGTCGCGTCGATGACGCCAGCGCCGACGCATGTGCCCGTGATGCTCAAGGGGGCTCCGCTGCTGAAGGTGAAAATTCCCGAAAACTGCCAATTGCTGATGAGCGAGCTGACAAACTTATTAGAACTATTCCAGTTATGCCCGGCGCCGACCGGCGGTTGATAGACGAATGTAGCGGCGGCGACCTGCGGGTGGTCAATAGTTCCCGGAGCCTTTTCGAGGAAGTCCTTGTTTGGATCACGCGCGACGACTAAGTCGTCCAGCTCCTTGCTAAAGGTGTAATTGATCATATATGTGAGGCCGCGAGATAGGCGGTGATTAAGTGAGACTTGCAGCGCATTGTAAGTTGAATTTCCGATATCGAGCCAAGGATCAGACAGGCTGCCGTATTGCGGGAACGGCTTCAGCGCTTGACCAATTGTCCCGGTGAAATTGGGGAACGGGACCTTGATGCCGGGGAACAGTGCTTGAGCTTGCGCGAGCGTCGCCGGAGTCAGAGTCTGTGTAAGCAGAGATCCCAGCGGAAGATATTGCTCCGGAATCTGATCCGTGAATGGGCCGGCCACACCAGCGCCGGGCAGCCAATGCCCGGCGCTCGCGCTATAAGCGACGCTCAATAGCAGGTTGGGGGTCAACGAACGCTGGATGTCAAAGCTCCAATCCTCGTAATATGGCGCCTTGCCGCCGTAATTGGGATCGCCGAACACCAAGGTCTGAGCCGTGCCCGGTCCGGCGCCGATGGACGCGCCCGCCGCAGCAGTAATGAAACCGATGCCATAACTAGGGTTGAAGAAAGGCGGCGGAAGCGGGTTCGCGGGAAATCCGTTGTCCCAATAGAACGCGGGCTGCCCGGTCACAGTGCTGCTGAAGCTGTTGCCCGATGTGTAACCAATCTGGCCCAGGCCTTGGCGCCCGTTTGTGCGTCCACCCACGCCACCGGCATGCGCGTAGAAGATGCCGTATCCGGCTCTGATCACGGTCTTGTCGTCGACCCGGTAAGCGACACCGATACGAGGCGCGAGATTCAGATTATGCTGCTTGACCGGGGTCGCGCAATGGCAACTGTCCGAGCCATCGCCCGCGAATTGCAGAGCGCCTGGAGTACCTCCCGCCAATGGATTGGCCAGCGTGGGGTTAAAAAACGACATCACATTATTCACTTCTGTAAATGGACTCCAGATATTCTCCCGAAGCCCCAGGTTCAACGTCAGGCGGGAACTCACTTTATAGTCGTCCTGGGCGTAGAAAGCATACGTCTTATAACGGCCTCCGGTTTCGGTCACGGCATACTGAGGTGCGCTGGCGTTGTCCGGCGCGCCCAGTAGAAAGCTGGCGTAGCTGAGCCCGGTGGTGGTTATGAGGGTTCCAGTTGAGCTGAACTGCGCGGTTTCATTGTTGCGGAAGGTGAAGCCGGCGGTTTGCGGGAAGGTTTCGTTGTCTTGGAGAGCCTGGAACTGGAAGCCGAACGTCAGGTTGTGCTTGCCTTTGGTCCACAGCACGTTGTTCTGGACATCAAACGTGTTCTGAGCTTCGTTAAAGACGTGGGAGTTGGTACCCAACCACGAAATGGGTGAGTTATTGCCGTCGAAAGTCATGTCCGGAAACGCCGTGCTTCCCAGTCCCGGCGGGAGTCCGGTAAGACCCGCCTTACTGGGATAATCGCCGCTTGCCGAATCGCTTCCGAGCGGTATCCATAACCGGCTGTACGAAACGCTGAACTCATTCACGAGGCTGGGCGAGATGGTGTAGGTGTCGTGAATCTGTCCAACCGTAGAGGTCTCCGCCACGATGCGGCCGTCGGTGTAAGGTGGCTGCAGAGTGGACGTAGTGATCGGCGTGAGGCTACCAGTGAAGTTTGTCGAATACTTGCCCGCGCTGATCAGGCCAAACAGGCGGTTTTTGTCCGTGAGGTTGTAGTCCACCTTGTCGGTCGTATTATTGTTGTTCACCAGGACCGGCAGGCTCGCCAGGTAATTGTTTTGGATGTTGCCGTTAGTAGGAGCGGGCAGATAGGACTGGAACGATTGCGAAATCGGCGAGATGCGGTTTGCCGGAATCGTATTGTTCGGAAACGGCGCCCGCACCTTGCTGCCAGTAGCGCTGGTCGGGTCGTAAATGGGTTGAGGGAAGGCGCTGAAATTGCCGGTCCGTTCGGCCGTGGTCGGTATGCTCTGGTATCCGGGGGACGATGCGGAATCATAGCGGTAACCATCGTAACTGCCGAAGAAAAATATTTTGTTCTTCTTGATGGGACCGCCGAAGGTGCCGCCGAATTCGTTCTGGTGCTCAATGGGAGTAGTGGCTGCAAAGAAGCCGCGAGCGTCGAAATCCGTGTTGCGGAAATATTCGAAGACTCCGCCATGGAACTGGTTGGTTCCCGATTTGAAAACGTAATTCTCTACGCCCTGCCCCTCATACATGGCCTTGGCTCCGGACGTTTCGACCTGGAACTGATCCACAGCCTCCACCGAAACGCCGAAGGCCAGGTTGCGGGTATCCGCCTCCGTCCCGGCGCTGGTCATAGGAAGGCCCTCAATGTAGACCTCGTTTTCGTAGGTCTGGCCGCCGTTGAAGGATCCTGTCGATGGCCCAGCGGCCTGTGTGCTGTAGTTGTCGACTCCCACAGAGAGGCCGGCGAATGCGGTAGGGTCGCGCGCAGACCCGTTCATTGCCAGCGGAAGCGAGTCGTAAACCTGATTCTCCATGGAGGAGCCTAGCGAGACATCATCCGTTTTCAGGACGGTGGGTTCGGCTTCTACGATAACGGATTGGGTGGCTTGCCCCATCTGCAATTTGGGATTCACCGTAACAGTCTCGAGCGCATCCACGACGACATGCTGCTGCTTGAGCGTTTGGAAACCCGGGGCTACAACGGTCACGATATACTCGCCCGGTTGGAGTGTGGGGATCGCAAAAACACCGGAGTTGGTGGTCTTGCTAATAGCATTAACTCCGGTTGCTACGTTGGTCGCGGTCACAGAAGCGCCAGGCACTATCGCTCCGGAGGGGTCGGTGACTGTCCCTTCGATAGAACCGGTGCCGGCGACCTGGGCGAATGCCGAACTTGCGAATAAGCAAAGCGCAAACCAAATGGCAATGTGGCGCATGGAAACACACCTTTTGTAGGACACGCACACCTCGGCGCAACCGGAATAAAGTTTATCGCAGCGTCCTACCGGTCGCAAGGCAAATCAGGCATGTCCAAGGGTTTCGCAGTTCGTGCGGTATTGCTCTACGAGCACTCCAAAGATCGAAACACAACGCGGAGAATCCGGGATGCCTTTCCCGTGGCGGTGTCCTTCAGCCAGCAGTCCCGGGCCTGGTTCAGCCGTTCGGTTCTGAGTCTTCCATCAGGGCCTCGCTCGCCATTTCGTCGAGAGTCGTAGAGCGGCGCGCCGTTGATTCCTGTAAGGCTGCGAATGCGGTTGCATCGAGGCGGACTTACTGGCTACTCCGGACAGATACCTAACAGTTCGTTCCTGAGACTTGCCGCCCGATGGCGTTGCTCAAGCCAACGGTACCAGCCCGATTCGGGTCAGCAACTCTTTGTAGGAAGGCTCATTCTGCAGACTGCGCAATTTAGGATCGATTCGGAGAGCCAGCATCGAGCTTTCATGCTTCGCGTAAGCAGTTCGCAGATATTCGAGAGCGATTTGCTTTCGGCCCAGCAACGACGAGGTTTCGGCCAAATTGTAAGCCGAAACCCGGCCCTGTGCATAGAATTTTTCTTCAAGGCGGAGTATGTTTTCAAGCATCGCTTTCCGGCCGCCGCGTCCCAGCCCCTCTTGGCCCGTTTCGACAATCTCAAGTGCCTGAGTATCGTGCGATAGTTCAGCCGCAGCACGATATTCTTCAAGGTAGCCCAGCTCATCGTCCTCATCGAGAAAGATATGACTCAGGTACCGATGAGTCGACACAAACATTGGCTCGGTGGCTTCGATTTGCTTCAGTAGGGCGATCGCTTCTTCGTGCCGGCCAGCGTAGAAGAGAATCAACCCCTTGTCGGCGAGGACGGAGGTCGACATCGGATCCAATTGCCGAGCCCGTTCGATTTCCCTGAGAGCTTCCGAAAAGCTGCCAAGCGCCATCAAGAAGGTGGCATACCAGTGGTGGGCGGCTGCGTAGTTGGGGTCGATCTCAAGCGCCCGGTTAAACTCACGTTTGGCTGTGGCGATGTCCCACATTCCCCAAAAAGATGCAAACGCGAGAGAAGCGTGCGCTTCGGCCGAGGTTTCGTCCAGTTTGACTGCCTGTTTTGCCGCGGCAAGAGCCCTTGGATAAGCCTCGCTGGCGGGTATCGAGCTGTATTCGCAAAGCAGGTTATAAGAATCGGCCAACCCTGCGTAGGCTTGGACATAGCCAGGATCCCGCACGATTGCCTGAGTGAAGTAGTCCACCGCTTTGGTCAAGTCGTCGGGCGTTCTTTTTCCCCAGTAATATCTGCCCTTCAAATAAAGGTCCTCGGCTTCAGGGTTTGCGGGGCTATGAGTTCCGCCGTACGTCACGGCGGTCGGGTTTCCCGCCTGCGGCGTTACTCTGATCCAGCGCACCACCGGCTTTCTAGCCAGTAGATAGGCAACTCCGAAAATGGCCAGGCCGGCGATGACCGCCAGGAGGGTGGTCACCCGGGGCAGGGGCAGGTGAGAAGAGGGGGTCGTCTTTACAGGTACGGCCCCAGGATCTGCAAGTTTCGGAACAAGCTGGCCCGCGACATCGGAGCTCAGATCCGGCTGAGACGCTGACGAAAGTCGACTCGCTAAACGTGAGGATTCGGCGGCATCAGATCCCTCCGCGATGGCTGCAAGCTTCCGCTCGAAGCGTGCCGCGTAGCCTCCCTTCGGTAAAGTGACAACGATCTCATCCCCTGAACCGTACTTGATGTAGTACTCGGCAAGTTTGAATCTTAGTTGCCGTGCCTCAACGCGCACGACGGGGTCCATTCGTGTATCGTAGCCGCGGGATCGATCGAAGACCTCGATACCGAGTCGTTGTTCCTTTAGCGCATCGGTGTTGCCAACAAGGGACTCCTCCACAACGTAGCGCAAAAACTGGCTCAGCCGGTTGGAATTCTTGAAAATCGGGCTGCTGACGATTCTCTCTAGATGTCGAATCACCAGTTCCGGGGGGACGCTGTTTATCACGGGTTCGGAAGGACTCGACCTGTCCTCAAGCTCCGAATGTACGTCCTTGGGATGGTTTGGGTCGGTTATCTACGTCATCATACCGCTGTTCACTGACCGTCCGGAACGACTCGGCCGCAAGCCACTCAGGAGCCGATACTAGGATGAGTTTTTAGTACCCTTACGAGCCCGGGCGCGTTCACCGATGGCCGCTGGAGCGGCCTCGGCTCAATGGACATCTCCGTGAAGCGGCGCACGTCTATAGCCAGCGTGGGCGTTTTGTGGTTACCTACGCC
>JAVKSW010000019.1:0-14923 GCA_039583505.1 Bryobacteraceae bacterium
GCACAGGGCGTTTGGCTGCCCGTTGTGCGCGTTAAGTAGACCAAAGCGCACAGGGCGTTTGGCTGCCCGTTGTGCGCGTTAAGTAAGTATCGCCGCATAAAAGCCATCTCCTAGCTCCCTCCCCGGTAACCGCCACATCTCGCTCTCGCGGCGCACTCCGGGCCCGCTCGCCAACACCCGCGCAATAACGTCTTCGTTCTCCTCTCGTTCCAGCGAACAGGTGGCGTACACCAGCTTTCCGCCCGGGGCGAGCAACGGCAGCGCTTGGCACACAATTCGCTGCTGCATCTCCCGAAACCTGGCGAAATCCCGTTCTTGGACGCGCCACTTGATCTCCGGGTTCCTCCCTAGCGTTCCAGTGCCCGAACACGGCGCGTCGACCAGGATCCGCTCGAACTGCTGCCGGAACGGAAGGGGTCGTGTGGCATCAAGCACCACGCGCTTCCCGGCCGGAATGTCCCGTATGCGCTTCTCGCTGATGTCACAGGCGATTGCGAGCGAAAGAGGCGTTTCCAGCGCCTGCTGCAGCTTGTTGCCGGGCGCCGCGCATAGATCCAGGAAGCGATCGCCCGGTGCCAGTCCAAGGCCGGGGACGATTGCCTGGGAGCCGATGTCGTGCAGGCGCATCCCAGGCTTCAAAGGCGAAAGCAGACGGAAACAGCCCGGAACGCCGGTGGCCTCCGCACTTACGTCCTGCGGCAAGCCGTTTCCCGGTGGCACACGAATGTATGGCACCGGTTCCTGCAGGGCAGCCTGCGCGATCCTGCGTGCCTCGCCAGCGCCGAAGTGCGCCGTCCAGCGGTCCAGCAGCCAAGCCGGGCATGACACTTCAGTCGCCAAATCCGGCCATGCGACCGCCTCCCGGTTCACCTTGCGCAGCACCGCATTCGTCAACCCCGCGGCCGCGCGTTTGTGTTGTTTCACTAGCTCAACGGACTCGTGGACTGCCGCATGGGCCGGAATCCGCTCCAGATACCTTAGCTGGAAAATGGCTGTGCGCAGCGCCACCAGGACCGCCCCATCCAGGTGCTCCGCTTTTCGGCCCGAGTAAAGAAAAATCAGGTAATCGAGCTGTCCCTGGAACCGCAGGCAACCGAAAACGATCTGCGCGGCCAAGCCGGCGTCACGCGTCTCCAGATTCCTGCCGCGGTCGCGTAAGGCATCTGACGCATACGCCCCTTGATTCACCGCCTCGAGCACATCGAAAGCAGCCGCGCGCGCTGGCGAAATTCGCTCCATCAAAACGCCAGTCACAGGCATCTAAAAATTGATATAGCCGTTGTGCAGCAAGGGATTAAACCGATTTTCATTGTTTACCTGATGCCGACCCTATGCTAGTATGCTAATAGCCTCGGGGGGAGAAACAGGCCCCGCGAGGTGCGCCTCGTACTTCCCTCACGGAGCAAAAAAAAACTAATAAATGAGCTTTACCGTATTCCTCGGAAATCTCCCCACGTGGGTGACCAAGGATGATATTAAATCCTGGCTGACGTCGGAAAATCTAGTCGCCGACGATGTCAAGGTCATTCGCAACCCTGAAACTCAAGAATCGAAGGGATTCGCCTTCATCGAATCGCCAAACCAGGAGGAAATGAACTCCATTATCCGCCGGTTCGATCGCGCCCCTCTCGAAGACCGTCTTTTACGTGCCAACCCTGCTCAGCCCCCGAAATCGGGCAAAGGTCCCAGCAGGAATGTGCCTCCCGCCGAACGCAGCAGGCGTCCCGCCGGTGCTGCCGGTTCAAACGGGCAACCGCGAAAGGTTGCCGGCAATAACAACCGTCGCGCGCCGAATTCACAAGGCAAGCAAAGCGCATTTGCGGAGGAGCTCGCGAAGGCTCTCTAGTCTGCCGCGGCTTCTCCACCGTCCTCCCTTTTTCAATCCTCCTTATTCGTTTAAAGTGGTATACTCGCGCAACAATGTTTGTACGTTTTGCCGTGTCTGCCGATAATTCCACGCGCGCCGGACACTAATAAGGAAAGGTGTGACACTTGGAGCGCTCGTACTGGGATACCTTTCTCCTTCGCACTGGGTTTGTCTTATTGATAGCTGCTCTGGCGGCGCTGTTCCGCCCGTTTGGCCTTTCCACGCCGGCTGCCACGCTGGCAGGTGCTTGCACCGGAGCGGCCGTCAATCTATTGGAGTTGCGCGTCCGCCGCGCCCGCTTGACCACGCTTGTCGGAGCCTCTGTCGGCGCTTTATTCGGCGGCGTTCTCGGCCTGGTCTTCGTCGCCTTCCTCGACGGCGAGCCCTTCGCGGGAGAGCGCAATATCCAGTTCTTGCGGCTGATGGGCCCGCTGCTGTGCGGGTTTTTCGGCCTTCTGGCCGGCATCGCCAAATCCGATTTAATCGATCTCGGTTCCATTCGACTCTTCGCCAACCGTGAAGTTTCCTCCTCGGCCCAGAAGATCCTGGACACCAGCGTCATTATCGATGGCCGCATCGCCGACATCGCCGACTCCGGATTTCTCGACGGTAGGGTTATCGTTCCCCAATTCGTTTTGCACGAACTGCAGCTGGTTGCCGATTCATCGGATTCCGCTAAACGCAATCGTGGCCGCCGCGGTCTCGACATCGTTCAGCGGCTGCAGAAAATTCCGCGTCTTCAGATCGAAGTCTCCACTCAGGACTTCCCCGCCCTCCGTGAAGTGGACCTGAAATTGATTGAATTCGCCAAAGCCACCGGAGCCAAAATCGTGACCAACGATTTCAACCTCAATAAGCTCGCGCAAGTGCAAGGCGTGCAGGTGCTCAATATCAACGAGCTCGCCAATGCCCTCAAGCCCGTCGTCCTTCCCGGGGAAGCCATGCGCGTCTTCATCTTGAAAGAGGGTAAAGAATACAACCAGGGCGTCGCTTATCTCGACGACGGCACCATGGTCGTCGTCGACAATGCGCGCCGCCTCATCTCGAAGACAGTCGATATCACTGTTACCAGCGTTCTTCAGACCACGGCCGGTAAAATGATCTTCGGAAAATACGACGAGCGCGGGCAGACTTCCGGCGAACACCGCTCTGCGGCTGCCTCCGCCGGCGGTGCATCGTCTTCTACTGCCGGCTAACGCGCCATTCACCGCGGGCACGTGGCAAATCGCTACTTCCATACTTTCCTCGCCCGCGAAGTATCTCAGTTGGCGAGATATTACGATCGGCTGATCCAATGGCTTCCTCGCCAGGAAGACACCGGATCGCTGTTCGCCGCGATCGAAGCCAAAACCAAGCAGATCGTTACTGACGCCGACGTGTTTCCCTGTCTCGCCGGGGAGCACAACGCGCGAACGCTCGTATTGATCAACGGGACCTTAAATCACCACGTTGACATCCAGGGTCTGCTCTCCGAGCTCAAATCGAACCTGTCGCGAACGTCGCGGGTTCTGCTGATTCTCTATAATCCGTATCTGCGTTGGCTCTACCAACTGGCAAATTGGTTGGGCCTCCGGCGCGGAGAACTTCCAACCACTTTTCTGAGGCGCGTCGATCTTCAAAACCTGGCCAAGCTGAGCGGCTTCGAAATCATACGCGAGCAGCCGCGGATTTACTGTCCCTGGAAACTGCTTGGGCTGGGCGGATTGATCAATCGCACCCTGTTTCTGCTTCCCCTCGTCCGTTGGTTGAGCCTGGTGTATGTCTCTGTCTGGCGTCCGGTTATTCCTGCCGCCCCGAGTGGTCTCTCCTGCGTGATTCCCGCGCGCAATGAGCGCGGAAACATCGAAGCTGCAGTCAGGCGCTTCCCGCAGCTCGAGGTGCCGGTCGAGATGATCTTCGTCGAAGGTCATTCGAACGACGGCACATGGGAAGAAATTCGGCGTGTTGCAGATGCTTATCGCGATCGATTCCATATCGTCGCTCTCCAACAAACCGGCAACGGCAAGGCCGACGCGGTTCGGCTTGGGTTCGCCCACGCCACCCAGCCGCTTCTCACCATCCTGGATGCGGATCTCACCATGCCGCCCGAAATGTTGATTCGATTTCACGCCGCCTACGTCAACGGCGCCGGAGATTTTATCAACGGTTCGCGGCTGGTCTATCCCATGGAGGGCGAAGCCATGCGGCCGCTCAATCGATTGGGGAACATCTTTTTCGCCAAAGTGCTGAGCTGGGTGCTCGATCTGCCGGTAGGCGATTCGCTGTGCGGAACCAAGCTGCTCGCCCGCCATGATTACCAGCGCTTCATGGCCTGGCGCGACGATTTCGGTGACTTCGATCCGTTCGGCGATTTCGAGCTTCTCTTTCCGGCGGCCGTGCTGGGCGTGGGCAGCGTCGATATTCCCGTACGCTACCGGGCGCGAACCTACGGCAGTACAAATATCCGCCGCTTTCGCCAGGGCTTTCAGCTCCTTCGCATGACGCTGATTGGTTTCTTCCGCATCAAACTGTCACTGCCGCGCTGAAACCGGGCTATTGCGATAGACCTTTCCGGCTCTCATCACAAACACGACTCGTCGAACCGCGGTGATGTCTTCTAACGGATTACCTTCCACGGCCACCAGATCCGCGTCATAACCGGGCGCAATCCTACCTGCTTTACCGCCCAGGTCGAGCGCATCCGCAGCCAACGATGTGCCGCTCACCAGCGCTTGCAGCGGTGTGTCTCCGCCGTCCTTCACGCGATAAATGAACTCTTCCGCGTTCCGCCCATCCGCCCCCGCCACGGCGTCGGTGCCCAGCACGACTTTGACATTGTGTTTTCGCGCGCGGCGCAGCACCTCTGCCGTCGGGGCAAGCGCCTTCTCGAGAGTCGCCGCGGTCGCCTCCGAAAAATTGAACTTCTGTAGCTGCTCCAGATAATTGTGCAGCACCAAAAAGTTCGGATCGAAGTAGGTGCCGCGCTCTGCCATGAGCGCGAGCGTGTCGTCGGTCACGAACGTCCCGTGCTCGATAGAAGTACAGCCCGCCAGTACCGATACTTTCGCGCCCTGATCGCTGATGGCGTGAACGACGGAGCGCAGACCCTGTGCTTTGGCCTCGCTGCACACCGCCTGAATCTGCTCGTTCGTCATCGTCTGCGCTCCTCCGGCGCCGAGGCCCGAGGTCGCGAACAGCTTGATCAGGTCGGCGCCATCCGCTTTCGTCTGGCGTACCAGCGCGCGTAGCTGTTCCGGATTACCCGAATCTTTCGTGATCTGCCGAAAAGAGGTCAGGATGCGCGGCCCCGGGAGACTTCCGGAATTGATGCGATCGCGCACCAGCGCGTCGAACCGTGACCCTACGCCCTGGACGGTGGTGAAGCCGCCGACCAGCGTCAGCCAGGCATTCTCGGCGTCATAGAGCACCGTCTGTTCCGGTTTTTCATTTTGCACGCGCGCAATTTTCCCGTTCTTATCGAAATGCCACTCGAGATGCACATGCGTGTCGATCCAACCCGGCAAAACAGTCAGACCGCTGAGGTTGTAGGTTGCCGGCCCGCGACCCGGGCGGATGCTCACGATGCGGGAACCTTCAATCGTGATCTGTTGATTGTGAAGCACGGCGCTCTTGCCATCGAACACCGTACCCGCATCGATCACGATGGTCTGCCCGCAGAGCAAGGAACCCGCAAGAAGAGTCAGGAAGATAAGGCGCATGGACTCAATAGTAAGCTCTCGCCATGTTGCTACATTGAGTACGCAAGAACATAAAACATCCATGTCGATTAATTTCTCCAGGCGCAGATTCGGTCAAACGTTAGGGGCCGCTGCAATCGGTTCTTCCGCCATCTCTGCCGAGAACTCAGACGCTACAGGCGCTCCTCGCCGGGACTACTATCAATTCCCGAACGGCTTTCTTTGGAGCTGCGCCACGGCCGCCTATCAGGTCGAAGGTGGGGCCAATGCTGACGGAAGAGGACCGTCTATCTGGGACACGTTTTCGCATACGCCTGGCAAGGTGTACCACAACGAGACCGGCGACGTTGCCGACGACCAGTACCACCGCTACAAGCAAGACGTTCAGCTCCTGAAATGGGTTGGTGCGAAGGCCTATCGCTTTTCCGTCTCGTGGTCGCGCGTTTTTCCGGAAGGGGTAGGCAAGCCGAATCCCAAAGGCATCGATTACTACAAGCGTCTGACGGACGAGCTGGTTGCAAACGGCATTCAACCGTTCTGCACTCTCTTCCATTGGGATCTGCCGCAAGCCCTGCAAGATCGTTTCGGAGGATGGCAGTCCCGTGAAACGTCAAAAGCTTTCGCCGATTACGCCGGTTACGTCGCCGGCCAATTATCGGACAAAGTGAAGCATTTTTTCACGATGAACGAGTTTGGGTCGTTCATCGACGCCGGTTATGGACAGGGCACCTTCGCTCCAGGATTGAGGCTCCCTCCCGCGCAGCTCAACCAGGCTCGGCATAACGCTGTCCTCGCGCACGGCCTGGCTGTCCAGGCGATCCGCGCCAAAGCGGAACCAGGGACCAATGTCGGCCTCGCCGAGAATTTCGACAATGGTGTCCCCGTGATCGAATCCGAGCCGCACATCAACGCCAGCGTGAAGGCCACGCGCCTTATGAACGCGTACTACCTGACCGTAATCATGGAAGGCAAGTACATGAACGAGTACTTGGAGGCCGAGGGTGCGAACGCCCCCAAATTCACTCCGGAGGATTTGAAGATCATCTGCAGCCCACTCGATTTCCTCGGTATCAACGTCTATACTCCCACTTACATTCGCGCGTCCGATTCCCGGCTCGGTTTTGAGAGGATCCCGAATCCGCCCTCTTTCCCGCACATGTTGTCCAAGTGGCTCTTCGTCGGCCCGGAAGCGCTGTATTGGGGGCCGCGCCATGTCGCGCAAATCTGGAACGCGAAGGAGATCTACATCACCGAAAATGGCTGCTCTTCGAGCGACGTATTAACGCCCGATGGCCACGTCTACGACACCGATCGCATCATGTACTTGCGGAATTATCTCAGCCAGTTGCATCGTGCCGTCTCGGAAGGCTTTCCCGTGCGCGGCTATTTCCTCTGGAGTTTAATGGACAACTTTGAATGGGCCGACGGATACAACTTGCGATTCGGCATCTATTACGTCGATTACAAGACGCAGAAAAGATATCCAAAGATGAGCGCCTACTGGTACCGCGATCTGATTCAGCGGAACGCCGTCGTTTAAAGAGACGGAGCCGCCGTTGACGTATCGTGAAAGGAATGGCGACCGTCTCGGCGATCATACCGACTTGGAATCGGGCTGATCTGCTTCGGTCCATTCTTACAAATCTGAGAGCGCAGACGCGCCCGCCCGATCAGATTATTGTCGTCGACAACGGCAGCACCGACACTACTCAACTGGTTGCGCGAGAGTTCCCGGTAGATCTGATCGCCTTTTCTGAGAACCGCGGCTTCGCTGTTGCGGTAAACGAAGGAATCGGCCGCGCTGCCGGCAATTGGATTCTGATCGTCAATAACGATGTCGTCCTGGAGCCTTCGTGGATCGAGCGATTGCTCGAAAGCGCGGAGCAGGAAAACGCATCCTTCGCGGTAGGGAAGCTGCTGCGCCCGAACAATCGGGATTTGATCGACGGCACCTGGGACCTGGTCTCGCGAGCGGCTTACGCCTGGCGCTGCGGCTTTGAGAAACGCGACGGTGCGGTCTGGTCCACCAAGCGCCACATCGCCTTCGCGCCCATGACGGCCGCGCTTTTTCGCCGGTGCGTGTTCGATCGCATAGGCCTCTTGGAAACCCGCTTTGAATCGTATTACGAAGACGTGGAGTTCGGTGTTCGGTGCGCGCTCGCCGGCCTCAAAGGAGTCTATGATCCCGCCGCCGTCGCCTTGCACATGAGCAAGACCACGCTGGGCAAGAATCGAGCGCGAGTTATGTTTCTCACGGCTCGCAATCAGGTGTTGATCCTAGCCAAGTACTATGCGACCAAAACTCTCTTGCGTTTCGCTTGGCCCATCTTTGTCGGCCAGATATTGGCGCTCGTCGCTGCCGCCAGGCAGGGATGTTTTCTCGCCGCCGTCCGGGGCAAGTGGGAAGGACTTCGCCGATGGTCCTCGTTTCGCCAACACCCGAGTGTCCATAGTATCCGCGAAATCGAGATGGTCTTCTCGGAAAGCGAGCGGGAGATCCATCATTTACAGCGGCAGGTTGGGTTCAATCCGTACTGGCGCCTCTATTTCAATCTGGTGAGGTCCCTTTGAGCGCCTCCGTGGCGGTCGCGATCGTCACCTGGAACAGCGCCCGCTTTATCCGCCGCGCTCTTCAATACGTTTTTGCGCAGGAGTACCCTGACCTCGAAATTATCGTGGTCGACAATGCATCGATGGACGAGACGCCGGCAATCTTATTCGAGTTTGAGAATCGCGTGCGCGTGATCCGCAACCCAGGCAATGTGGGCTTCGCCGAGGGTCAGAACCAGGCGATTCGGGGCTCGAGCTCCGATTGGGTCCTCACGCTGAATCCCGACGTACGGCTCGAACCGGACTTCATCCGCAGGATGCTCGAGGCCGGAGGAGTAAATCCGGAGATCGGCAGCGTGTCCGGCAAGTTGCTGCGAATGGCGCCCGATTTCGAGATTCCCGTCACGCCCGTAATCGATTCCACCGGCATCTACTTCACTGGCAGCCTCCGACATTTCGATCGAGGCAGCCAACAACCCGATACAGGACAATACGAACAATCTGAATACGTGTTCGGCGTTACCGGAGCTGCGGCTCTTTATCGCCGCCGCATGATCGAAGATATTTCCATTGGCGGCGAGTTTTTCGATTCTGACTTCTTCTCCTACCGCGAGGATGCCGACGTGGCTTGGCGCGCGCAGCTTCTGGGCTGGAAATGTGTCTATACGCCGCGCGCTGTCGCGTACCACGTGCGCAGTGTCCTTCCTCAAAATCGCCGATTGCTGCCGCCCGTCGTGAACATGCATTCGGTGAAGAACCGTTTTCTCATGCGTATCAAGAACGTCACTGTCGACGTATACTTGCGGCATTTCATTGCCATCACCTTGCGCGATTGTGTAGTGATCGCCGGCTGTTTCCTGAGGGAATTCACGTCGCTGGCCGCGTTCCCATTCGTCATTCGAAACCTGGGGCGGACCTGGGCGAAGCGGCGCGAAATCATGCGCCGCCGTCGAGCAACTTCCGCGTACCTCGCCGCGAGATTTGAGGCGCAGCAGGTCGCGAGCAGGTAAAGAGAGAACTTGCGTATCGCGCTGCTCGGCACTCGCGGCATCCCTGCCAGCTACGGGGGCTTCGAAACGTTCGCGGAAGAAATCTCAGTCCGGCTGGCCGCGCGAGGCCATCAAGTGACGGTCTATTGCCGTGAGAAACACTCCACAACGGAGTATCGCGGCGTGCGGCTGGAGTATCTGCCGACCATTCGCCACAAGTACTTCGACACGGTGGCTCACACCGGCCTTTCAACGCTGCATCTTCTGTTTCGCCGCTTTGACGTTGTCCTCTATTGCAATGCGGCCAACGCAGTGTTCACGCTGTGGCCGCGGCTTCTCGGTATGCCGACGGCGCTGAACGTCGATGGACTCGAGCGCTACCGGAAAAAATGGAACCGCATTGCGAAGACCTGGTACCTGGTCTCTGAGTGGATGGCCACCTGGTCCTGCTCGGCGGTTGTAACGGACGCCGACAGCATCCGGCATTATTACCTCGACCGGTATGGCAAACAATCGTGCTTCATCCCGTACGGCGCCGAGGTCGGCAAGATGGAAGAGACCGATGCCGTTCGCGCACTGGGCTTAGAGCCCGGCAAATACGTGCTGTATGTCAGCCGGCTCGAGCCGGAGAACAACCCATTACTGGTTCGCGAGACGTTCGAGAAGGTGAACACAGATTTTAAGCTCGCACTGATCGGAGACGCTCCGTACGCGCCCGACTACATACGTCAGGTCAAAGACACGAACGATCCGCGAGTGGTCATACCGGGAGCAATCTACGGCGACGGCTATCACCAGTTGCAATCGCATTCCGCGGTTTATGTGCAAGCCACCGAGGTCGGCGGAACACATCCGGCTCTGATTGAAGCCATGGGGCGTGGCGCTCTCGTTCTCTATCTCGATACGCCGGAGAGCGCCGAGGTCGCGGGCGATACGGCTGTTCCGTTTACAGACGACCTTCGCGAAAAGCTGCAATGGGCAGTGAATCTATCACAAGACGAGCGCGCCGCGTGGGGATCGCGGGCGATGAGCAGAGTCGAGAGGCTCTACAGTTGGAAGGTAGTCACTGACGCATACGAAAGCCTATTCCGCCGATTAGCCTTATGAGCCAACCGTACCGGTCCTGGGTAGAAGTGTCGCGCGGGCAAATCGCGGCGAACTTCAATGCCATTCGAAACGTGGTGGGCCCGCGCGTCGAGGTCATGCCGGTGGTGAAAGCCGATGCTTACCGGCACGGCGCTATCGAAGTCTCTCGCACGCTGGAAGAGCAAGGCGCCCGCTGGCTGGCGGTGAGCAATACGGAGGAAGGCGTGTCTTTGCGCGATGCGGGCATCAAAGCGCGGATTCTGGTGATGGCCGATTTTCTCCCGTTCACACGCGAGGCGCTGCTCGCGTACGGGTTGACGCCGGTGATTCATTCGCTGGCGGATCTGACGGAACTCGACCGGCTCGCTGCCGCGCGAGGAGAGAGACCCCGCTATCATCTGAAGCTCGACACGGGAATGGGGCGGCTGGGCGTTCGCGAGAACGCCGAGACGATCGGGGCGGCCATCTTGGAGGCGCGTAACGCGGAGCTGGAGGGTTTGATGACCCACTTCGCCTCGGCCGGCAATTACCAGACCGGCCAGACCGACGATCAGCTCGCGGTATTCAACACGCTGGCGGACGGCTTGTGTCGCGCCGGGATTCATCCCACGCTTCGGCATCTGTCGAGCACCATTCCGGTTGCCTACGGGCGACAGGAGGCATGGCGCGAAATGATACGGCCGGGGCATGCGATCTACGGCTACGTGTCTCCCGCGCGCGGGCACGCTCCGGCCAACATCCTGCAGGTGAAACCGGCACTTACCTGGCGCGCGACGGTTCTTTCGGTGAAAGATGTTCCGGCCGGGGCTTTTATAGGTTATGGCGGAATGTTTCGTACCGCTCGTCCCACCCGGGTAGCTGTTCTGGCGGTTGGTTATGCCGATGGTGTTCCGCACAGATTGTCCGATCGCGGCCATGTGATCGTAAACGGAAAGCTCGCCCCTATTGTGGGCGCCGTTTCCATGGATCTGACGTCGGTCGATGTAAGCCAGTCTCCGGACATTCATGTGGGTGATGCCGTCACGCTGCTGGGCTCGGAAGGCGGCGCCAGCATCGATGCGCAACAGATCGCAAAATGGGCGGGCACCATCTCCTACAGCGTGCTGTGCGGGATTCACGCGCGCGTCCGGCGGATATATGTGTAGGCGTTCCGCACAGACGGCGAGCTCGCTTTGCGTGTTAAAGTGATGGAGAACCCTTAGAAAACGGAACATTCGGCGGTATGAGTCCGTCTGGCAAGAAGCGGGGACTTTGTCGATTTGAAGAACAAGTGGAAGGTCATAATACTGTTTGGCCTGCTGGTGGTCATTGCAGGCGTGGTGTTCGCCAGCATTAAGATCAGCGAGCGGGGCATCGTCATGGTTCAGACGGGCAAAGTCATACGCTCGGATCTGACGCAAGTGGTCACTGCATCCGGCGAAATCAAGCCGAGGAACTACATCAACATCGGGGCCAACACGCAAGGTCCCGCTCCGATCACGGCGATCTATGTCAAAGAGGGAGATCACGTACGCAAGGGGCAAGTGCTGGCGCGCCTTGCCGATATTCAGCCGCGGGCGGATCTGAACGCGCAGCGGGCCTCCCTCAACTCGGCTCTGGCGGATTCGGCGGCCACCGAAGCAGCCTTGAAATCGTCGGATGACAACATAGCCGTGGCGCAGGCGCAGGTGGAACACGACCAGGCGGATGTGGAGCAGAAGAAAATCGACTTGAAACGGAGCCAGGACCTCTTCAGTGCAAAGCTGATCGCTCCGCAGGACTACGAGGCCAAGAAAGCGCTCTACGATCTGGCAGTTGCCACCTTGGACTCGTCGCGGAGGAAAGTTGCTCAAGCGCAGGCGCAGCGCGCGCAAGCGGCGGCTCAACTCGCATCCTCTCAGAAGAAAGTGGCGCAGGGGCAAGCCATGGTGGCGCGATCGACTGACGTGCTGGCGCAATATGACGCGACGGCGCCGCTGGACGGCGTGGTGACGAATCTGCCCGTTCGCGTGGGAGAGACAGTAGTTCCGGGCATTCAGAATTCGGCTGCCTCGACCATCATGACCATCGCGGATATGTCCATCATTACGGCGGAAGTCGATGTCGATGAGACGGACATCGTGGACGTAAAGCTGGACCAGCCGGCGGACGTGACCATCGATGCGATACCGAATCGGACGTTTAAAGGCCGGGTGATCGAGATCGGAGATACGGCGATCGTGCGCTCTACCGGTGTAGCGGCATCGCAGAGTCAAACGTCGAGTCAGGAGGCGAAAGATTTCAAGGTGGTGGTCGCGCTCGATATTCCGGAAGACCTGGTCCGTCCGGGGCTCTCCTGTACGGCGAAGATCGTGACGGCCACTCGCACACACGCTCTGGCGATTCCCATTCAGGCCTTGACGATACGCCAAAAGGGCCAACTCGAGCAGCCCAAGCGTGGTCAGAAGCGAGTCATGGCGGCCTCGGCGATGCCGGTTCCGCCAAAGGACGCACACCAAGAGTTGCAGGGCGTTTTCGTGGTAAACAACGGCAAGGCCGACTTCCATACCGTTCAGACAGGCATTACGGGCGCGACCGATATGGAAGTCCTCAGCGGAGTGAAAGAGGGCGACCAAATTATCACGGGAAGCTATCAAGTGATACGCACGCTGAGAAACGACGCACGGGTGAAGGTGGACAATCACGCTCCTCCGATCTCGTTTGCCCCCATGAGTTAGCCGATGGCGATGGTCGATACAGCGGTTCAAGAGCTTAGCGCGGAGCAGCGCGAACGACGCGGCGAACAGCTCAAGCGCGAAGGCATTGTCATTCGCACCTACGATCTTTGGAAAACGTACATCATGGGGGAGCAGGAGATTCATGCCGTCTCCGGCGTGGACATCGAGATCCGGCGGGGTGAATACGTCGCCATCATGGGGCCGTCGGGTTCGGGCAAGTCAACGCTCATGAATCTCATAGGCTGCCTGGATACGCCGACGAAGGGCTTGTACTATCTGAATGGCAAGCTCGCGAGCGACATGGAAGACGACGAGCTTGCCCGCATACGCAACAAAGAGATTGGATTCGTTTTTCAAACCTTTAACCTACTGGCGCGCGCGACCGCTCTGCATAACGTCGAGCTGCCGCTGATCTATGCAGGCATTCCATCGCAAGAGCGACTGGGACGCGCACGCGACGCCTTGCGAGCCGTCGATTTAGAACCGCGCATGCACCACAAGCCGAACGAACTGTCCGGCGGTCAAAGGCAGCGCGTTGCAATTGCCCGAGCGCTGGTGAATAAGCCCTCCATCTTACTTGCCGATGAGCCTACCGGGGCGCTGGATTCGGTTACCGGCAGCGAGATCATGGCGCTGTTTGAGCGCCTGCATCAGGAAGGCAACACGATTGTACTGGTGACCCATGAGCAGGACATCGCCGCCCAGGCGCATCGAATTATTCATATACGGGACGGCAAAGTGGAGCGCGACGAGGCGGTTCATCGTTGATGCAAGTTAGGGCACGACCTGCAGCCGGTCGCCTTAGTCCCTGTGTACTGATATGTGGCTAAGAAGAAACGTGATTAAGACTAGTCGCCTGGCAGTCGATGTTATGGTTATAGAAACTGAATCGTTCACTGCCGGTTCGATTTCTCTCTCAGCTTGATGCAATCCACTTCAGCAGATCCAGTTCCCGCCGCGGCATCGAAAACTCTCTCAACAACGGGTGAAAACTTGAATGAGAGCCCGTCCGGGGATAAGCCATCGCGAATTCTGATGGCGGAAGATAACCCCATCAATCAACGTGTGGGGAAGTTGATCCTGCAGAGAGCAGGGTTCAACATCGATCTGGTTGCCGACGGAAATGAGGCCGTGGAAGCGCACCGGGCCAACCCGTACCAGTTAATCCTCATGGACTGCCAAATGCCGACCATGGATGGATTCGAAGCCAGCCGGCAGATCCGCATGCTCCCTCAGCCCCAGCCCATCATCGTGGCGGTGACGGCAAACGCGCTGGTCGGGGAACGCGAGCGCTGCCTGAATGCGGGCATGGACGATTACCTTTCCAAACCGTTCCAAGCGGAACAATTGGTTGCGTTGGTCAAGAAATGGGTCGCGGTCCGGCGCGGGGCGTAGTGAATTCGCAGTAAATTCGCTAGCGGCGCCAGGTTAACAGCAGCACGAACAGCGTGATCCAAAGCAAATCGAGGTAATGCCAAAAGACAGATACGCCGTTGGCGATCACGCGCGTATTCATCTGATATTTCGGGCCGCTTCTGGGTATCCGCGTCCGCGTAATTAAATAAGCGAGGCCGATCAAGCCCAGCACGATGTGCAAACCGTGCAATCCGGCGAACAAAAAGATAAACCAGGAATGCGGATTGTTCACCAGAGAAATACCCGACCGAATGATTTGAAATCCGGCAGTAATCTGTCCGGCGAGAAACGCCGCTCCTAAACCGGCAGTCCACGCCGCCAAGCGGAAAAAGCCGCGCTGGTTGTTACGGACCAGGCGCCGGCGAGCCGCCTCGAAGGTTACGCTGCTGGCGATGAGAATGGCTGTGGTCACCCACAGAATGTCCGGGACTTCGAGATGGCCCCAGAAGCGCGGCGCCTGCGAGCGCACGATGAATACGGTAATCATTGCACCGAAGGTCATGGTGGCGGTGGCGAGCACGACGGTAACGGTCAGCAAAGAAAGGGAATTCAGCTCACGCTCTTTGGTGACGAACTCGGTTACGGTAGACACGTTCTCTTTTTATGATGCCGCGACGCGTTTGAGGCGACGCCGTTGTGTGC
>JAVKSW010000020.1:0-14898 GCA_039583505.1 Bryobacteraceae bacterium
CACCCGGCACGGTGACCAGCTGTGTGCGGATGAAGTTCTGGCCCAAATCGTTCAATTGCTGTTCACTCAGGCCTCGGCCGGACAAGCCGAGCATCAAGATGGGGACGGTGGAAGCGTTGTAGGTGATGATCAGCGGCGGGGTAGTTCCAGGGGGCAATTGCTTGAGCTGCGTCTGGCAAATAGCGGTCACCTGCGCAATGGCCCCGTAAAGGTTCGCATGCGGCTGAAAAAAGATCTTAATGACACCGATCCCGTTCATCGACTGCGACTCGACGTGTTCGATATTGTTGACTGTCGTGGTGATCGACCGTTCGTTGATGTAGACGATGCGCTCTGAGATGTCTTGCGCCGACAGCCCGCCATATTGCCAGACGATGCTCACCACCGGTATGTCGATGTTGGGGAAGATGTCGGTGGGCGTCCGCGAGATCACCACGGGGGCCAGGATGAACAGCATCAACGACAAAACGACGAAGGTGTACGGCCGCCGTAGGGCAAGGCGAACGATCCACATATATTTCTCCTACAATCGTGCCCGGCGAAGGCAACCGGCCGTTCCCGCTACGTAAACGCGCGGCAGGTACGGGTCGCGGTAAAGGTCTGAATTAC
This sequence comes from Bryobacteraceae bacterium, assembly GCA_039583505.1. Classification (GTDB taxonomy): domain Bacteria; phylum Acidobacteriota; class Terriglobia; order Bryobacterales; family Bryobacteraceae; genus Bog-105. The sequence continues at coordinate 610 of JAVKSW010000020.1, forward strand.
GATTATGGCAACACTGTTCGAAAACCCTGAATGAAACCGAGCGGCAAACGAAGAAAGTACGCCTGGTGTAACGCTTCCGTCGCGGCGCGAATCAAACCGTCGGCGCGTGTCCGCGCAGGAGGATTGATGGGATGAAAGCTGCGTTTTTGATCGGGCGTTTCGTATTTGGCGGTTTTTTCCTGTACAACGGCATTAATCATTTCAAGCAGCAGAAAGTGCTGGCGCAGTATGCAGGCGCGAAAAGCGTGCCAAACCCCGAAGCGGCAGTTACGGCGTCCGGCGTGGCTTTGACGCTGGGGGGCGCGAGTGTGATTCTTGGTGTGCAGCCGAAACTCGGCACTCTGGCAATCATCGCTTTTTTGGCCGCTGCTTCCCCGATGATGCACGATTTCTGGACTGCCGAAGATCCGCAGCGGCGCCAGAACGACTTGATTCACTTCAGCAAGAACATTGCCCTGCTGGGCGCCGCTTTGGCTCTCGCCGGAGTGGAAGAGCCCTGGCCGATCAGCGTGAGCTGACCGTCTTCGCGCGTGATCACCATCATCACCATCGAGCGTGAATACGGCTCGGGAGCGGCCGCCATTGCAAAGGCGCTCGCGGGCCGGCTCGGCTGGACATTATGGGATCAGGAAATCACGCGTGAAATCGCCACCCGGCTGAAATGCGACGTCAAGTCGGTCGAGCAACGTGAAGAACGTTGCGATCCAACCTACTATCGTCTGATGAAAATCTTCATGCGCGGCAGTTATGAGGAGAGTTTTACCGGAAAGGGATTGGAACTGCTTGATGCCGAACATCTCGCGCAACTGTTCGAGCGCGTTGTGAACAGTATTGCGTCAAAGGGGCGTTGCGTCATTGTGGGCCGCGGCTCTCCGTTTTTTCTGCGGCAACGCGCCGACACTTTCAACGCGTTCATCTACGCTCCGTATGAAGAAAAGATTCGGCGCATTACCGCGCAAGGGAAGAGCCGCGGCGAAGCAGAACATCTGATTGAGAGCGTGGATCACGAGCGCGCCGCATTCATTAAGAAATTCTACGGCCGCGTTTGGCCGCAGCGCGACCTCTATCACTTAATGATTAATTCGATACTCGGCGACGATGCGGTCATCGACGTGATCCTCAACACGATTGAGGCCATGAACAAACTACCTGCGCACGCCGCGCGATCCTGAGCACCATGCCTGCCGGCGCGTGGCCCAAATGGGCCATGCACTTCATTTTTTCTGGGGAGGTTCCTGTTTTTCTTTCTCCTTCAGATCTTCTTCCACCGTGTCGAGGTCGCCTTCCGCCTGCGACGGCACCGGACGTTCTTCCGCAGCCAGGTCCTTGTCAGGCTGTGTTGTGTCCCGTTTCTTTTTGTTATCCATACTCTGTAGAAGTGGCGATACAAGTTGACGTTTCAACGCGCTTCGCAAGCACGCTTTCCCACTAGGTGCGTGCGCTATCCACCGAAAACCGAAAAATTGTTGTCCCGCGATAGCGCTGTCCCGGTTTAAGCTCAGTCGATGGAAAATTTGGCTGGTTTGGCGAGTCGGGAAAGTGTTGCGTCTCGAGGCAGAAGCCATAGCGAAATCCGTACACAGTCCCGCCTTTTCCTTTGGCGCTCCCGTCGAGATGATTGCCTGTATAAAACTGAACTCCTGGCTGGGTGGTGAGCACTTCCAAAACGCGGCCCGACCTCGGTTCCATGACCCGCGCCGCCACCGAGAGCGCGCCGCCGCTTCCATTCAACACAAAATTGTGGTCGTAACCCTCGCCGTATTGAAGCTGCTCATCCTGGTCATCGATGCGAAATCCAATCGGGGTCGCGTTCCGAAAATCAAACGGCGTTCCCTCCACGCTTCGCAACTCGCCGGTCGGAATTAAATTGCTGTTCACCGGCGTGAATTTATCGGCGTTGATCTGCACCCGGTGTTGCAGAATATTGCCGCTCGATTGCCCCGCGAGATCGAAATACGAGTGATTGGTCAAATTTAGAACCGTACTCTTGTCCGTCGTCGCTTCGTACTCAATCTTCAGCTCATTCTGGTCATTGAGCGCGTATGTAACGGTGACGCTTAAATCTCCGGGATAGCCTTCTTCGCCATCCTTGCTCAAGTACTTCAATTCCAGGGTCTGACCGTTCCCGCTCGGAATTTCGGCGCCAGTCCAAACGACTTTGTCGAACCCTCTGACGCCGCCATGCAACGCATTCGGGCCATTATTGCGCGCCAGCTCATAAGTGTGCCCGTCCAGGCTGAACTCCCCGTTTGCAATCCGATTCGCATAGCGGCCGACAAGCGCTCCGAAGTACGGATTCTTCCCGATATATCCGTCCAGGGAATCGAAGCCGAGTACGACATCCTCAAACATCCCGTTCCGGTCGGGCAGTTTGAGGGTTACCAATCTTCCGCCATAGTTCGTAATTGCGGCTTCTATTCCACTCGAATTTCGAAAGGTGTAAAACTCGATCTGCTCTCCGGAAGGAAGGCTTCCCCAGGTCTTTCTGCTGATTTCAGTCATTTCATTCCGATTGCATCACACAAAGTCCCGCGCAGTCACCCGGCGATTCTGCGTAATGCTGAGATCCAGACCGAAGGCGATTTTGCAGGCTTCCATCGCCAGGTCGGTACTCGCAATGAGTGTGCCCTGAGTCAGAATACAGTCGAAGAAGTCGTTGTAGAGATCGATCATGGTCTGCTGCTCCGGCGGCGGGTTAAACACAGGCGTGTTGCGCGGCTTCCCATCCTCTGCGTAAAGAGTGATGTCGCTGCCCATGCGCCTCAGACTTCCTTTATTTCCGAAAACATTGACGAAACTTGGAAGCGGCGAGAACATGCCGAAGTCGTGACTGACGCGCAAGCCGTTAGCAAACTCGACGATGGTGGAAGAAGCGTCTCGCGTATCCCGGTCCTTGTAATGGAGCGTGCCGCCGGAGGCCGTCAGGCTGGTCATAGGCGAATTCACGATGCTCGAAAGCGCTGCATAGGAAGGCACACAACACTCCAATTCGGAAGAACCTACGGCGCGCTTGATACTTTTCCAGGCAGCCGTCCTCCCGGTACGCGGATCGGTAAACGGCCACGTGCGCGCATCCCAATCGCCGCGATATTCACCGACATCGATCACCCTCACGTCGCCTATTTCGCCGCGGCGCAAAAGCTCGATCAGCAGGCCATCGGCGCCGTATAGCCGCTCGAGAACGACGCCGAGAACTCGTCCGCTTCGTTGCGCCTCGTCGCGGATTTCCTTTGCCCGCTGGTAATGGATTGCGAGCGGTGTCTCCAGCAATACGTGCTTACCGGCCCGCAGAGCCGCGATGGTCATCTCGTAGTGCAGGTAATTCGGCGTGGCAATTACCACTGCCCCGACATGCTTGTCGTCCAGCAACTCACGGTAGTTGGTGTACCGTTTCGCGTCGGATGTGAGCGCCTCGTCCGCCTGCTCCATGCGCGCACTTTCGATGTCGCAAATCGCGACGACGCGAACGCCCGGCAACTGTTTGAGCGCTGCAAAATGGACCTTTGAGCGCAGGCCCAATCCGACGAAGCCGAGACCGGGGGCGGATTGCGACTGAGCAGTGAGCCGAGCCAGGGGCATTGCGGCCGCGCCCAATCCAGCCACGAAACTCCGCCGCGACCAACCATCGTTCATCGCCATTTAGACGCCGAATCTCTGCCGCTTATCGCGCGCTGTCTAATTTGTTGTCCAATGAGGTGACTAAGAATAGCCGAACGGTGTCCGAGGATCTTTTGGAACTCGTAACTCGATTTCTCCGTAAAAGCATGTAATGGAATCGCTTCTCGCCGATATTCGCCAGTCTTTCCGCATGATGCGGAAAAACCCCACGTTCACCGCCGTTTCACTCGCCGCGCTGGCGCTGGGTATTGGCGCAAACACCGGCATTTTCAGCGTGGTGGACAAAGTGTTGCTGCAGCCGCTGCCCTATCCGCAGCCGGACCGGCTTATGAAGGTGGGACGCAAGTACCCGAATGGCGCGGGCTACTCGAATTCCATCCCGAAATACATGGTCTGGCGGCGCAATAACGTCTTTTCCGCGATGACCATCTATGATCAGCAAGGTCCTGGCCTCAACCTGAACAGCGGCGATCGGCCTGAGCAGATCAAGGGCGCTCACATCTCCGCCGATTACTTCAAAGTATTCGGCGTGGCTCCGGCGATGGGCCGTTCCTTTACCACTTCTGAAGACTCGCCAAATGGTCCGCAGGCGGCTCTCATCAGCGACAATTTGTGGAAGTCGCATTTCGGAGGCGATCCGAAAATTCTCGGCAAAGCCATCGTTCTGAACGGCACTCCTTACCCGATCGTCGGCATCATGCCCAAAAACTTCGTGCCGGACCCTCCGGCCGACGTATGGATTCCGCTCCAAGCAGACCCCAACAGCACGAATCAGGGACATTATCTCGCGGTCGCCGGGCGACTGAAACCTGGGGTCACGCTTTCGCAAGCTCGCGCCGAGATGAAACTGCTGGGCGAGCGGTTTCGCCGTCTTTATCCGAAATGGATGGATAAGACCGAATCGGTAATTGTGACGCCGATGCGGGAGGCGATGGTCGGCGACGTGAAGCTTGCGTTGCTGGTGTTGCTGGGAGCGGTCGCGCTTGTATTGCTGATCGCGTGCGCCAACGTCGCCAACCTGCTGCTGGCGCGAGCGGCTGCGCGCCAGCGGGAACTCGCGATTCGCGCGGCAATCGGGGCCAGCCGGTGGCGCGTCGTGCGCCAACTGCTGACGGAAAGCGTCATTCTCGCCGGATTAGGAGGCGTGCTTGGGTTCCTTCTCGGCGCGTGGGGCGTTCGGACCCTGATGCTTGTGGTTCCCGGCAACATTCCGCGCCTAACAGATCCGGATCAGGCGCACAGCTTGTTCTCGATTCTCGATTGGCGCGTCGCCGTCTTTACCATCGGCGTATCGTTTTTTACCGGGATTCTGTTTGGGCTCTTCCCCGCTCTCCAGATCTCGAACCCGGACGTAGCGTCCACCTTAAAAGAGGCCACGGGGAGATCCGCGACCGGGCGGAAACAAAACCGCATTCGAAAATTGCTGGTGGCCGGCGAGATGGCGCTGGCGCTCGTGTTGCTTGCATCCGCTGCGCTCTTGATCAAGACCTTCGCCGGACTCAGCGCCGTCAATCCCGGCATAGATCCGCATCATGTCCTCACTCTGCAGACATCGCTCGCGGGAGGAAGTTTTTCGACCACAGTAAAGGTGGACAACTTCGTTACGCAGGTGATCCGGCGAATGGAAAGCATCCCTGGCGTCAACGCCGCAGCAACCGCAATCGTTCTTCCCACCGAAAGCGAAATTGACATTCCATTCAATATCGTCGGTAAACCTCCCAAAGCGGGGCAAGATTTCAACGGAGATGAGCAGTGGCGCTCTGTTTCGCCGCATTATTTCGCTGTCTTCAAAATTCCGCTCTTGCGGGGCCGCCTGCTGAATGAACGGGATTTGAATAACTCCGCCAAGGTGGTGGTCATCAACCACGCCATGGCGAAAAAGTATTGGCCGAACCAGGATCCGGTAGGCCAGGTGATGATAATCGGCAAAGGTCTTGGACCGCAGTTCAACGACGATCCACGCGAGGTCGTCGGTGTCGTCGGTGACGTGCATGAGGTGAGCCTCGGCGATAAGGACGTCGGTGTCATGTACATCCCTCAAAGCCAGGTACCCGAAGGCCTGACGCAACTCGCGAACAGCGTCATTCCTCTCTCCTGGTGCATTCGCTCCAGCATGGATCCGGTTTCTTTGCGAATGGCGGTGCAAAAGGAGATTCAAGCTGTCGATGGGCAGATGCCCATTGCCAAGGTTCGAACGATGGATGAGGTGATGGCGGCCGGAACGACCCGGCAGCATTTCAATATGCTTCTGTTGAGCATCTTTGCGGGAGTCGCCTTGGTCCTCGCCGCCATCGGAATTTACGGCCTGATGTCGTACTCCGTTGAACAGCAAACGCAGGAGCTGGGCATTCGCATGGCGTTGGGTGCGGCCAGGTCCGATGTTCTGAAGCTGATTGTAAGGCAAGGCATGACGCCCGCCTGTTTGGGTGTCCTCGCCGGCCTGGGAATCGCGATCGCCGTAACCAGGATCTTATCGAGCCTGCTCTTCTCGGTGAAAGCGAGCGATCCGGTAAGCTTCAGCATCGTCGCATTCGTGCTGACAGTCGTTGCGCTGCTGGCCACCTACATTCCGGCTCGACGGGCGATGCGCCTCGATCCAGTGATTGCTCTGCGCCAGGAATAATCGCGGGCCGTCAGGCCTCTCCGCGCTTGAATCGCTCCAAAAGACGATCGCAGGCGCGGACCGTGATCGCCATCATGGTCAGCGTCGGATTCTGGCACCCGGACGAGACGAAACACGCGCCGTCCATCGCAAACACATTGTTCAAGTCGTGCAGTTGGCAATAGGGATCGGTGACCGATCTCTTCGGATCCGTACCCATACGCGCGGTACCGAGCTCGTGTATCGCCATGCCCGGTTCGGCCACTGTCGATTTCAGCGTGATGTTCTTCGCACCTGCCGCTTCCAGCATCTCGGCAGCGGTCGAGCCTGCGTCTTCGTGCATCGCCTTTTCGTTTTCTCCGTGGGTCATCGAGATATGCAGGGCCGGTATGCCCCAGGCGTCCTTCAGCTTCGGATCGATTGAAATATAATTTTCTTCACGCGCCAGCGATTCTCCGAATGCACCCAAACTGATGCTGTAGACGCCTTCCTTCACGGCTTGCTTGTAATCCGCGCCGAAGCCCGCTGCGCCGAAATTGAATGCCGGGACAGCGCTGCCTTGAAAGCCGTAGCCACGGATGAAATTTTTCTGCTGCGGCCCGTGCATCGTATTGCGGAAGCGAATCACATAAATGCCGTTCGCGCGATGTGGTCCGCTGTACGGCGACGGCCGTTCGTCGAATTGCGGCAGCTCGCCGGATGCGCCCGCTCCCGTGGAGTGATCCATGAGGCCGCGGCCGAGAAGACCGCTCGAGTTGCCCAGCCCCGCCGCGTGCTCGCCCGTTGACGAGTTCAGAAGAATGCGGGTGGATTCCAGTGCCTGCGCGCACAAGATCACCGCCTTCCCGCGAACCGTCTTGGTTTGCCGCGTAATTCCATCAATGAAAGTCACGCCGCTCGCCCGGTTCGACGACGATTCCATGTTCACCTTCGCGACAACTGCATTCGTGATGAGTGTGCATTTGCCGGTCTTCAGCGCATCTTTCAGCGTGGTGAAGGGGCTGCTGAAATAAGAAAACGTGCTGCAGCCGCGTTCGCAGGGCCCGCAGTAGTGACACGCCAGGCGTCCGTTATGATTCTGCGTGAGGATGGCGGTGCGGCCCATCGTCACCGTTCGTCCAAACTGTTTGGCCATGCGGTCACGAAAGTGCATTTCCCCGCAGCTCATCTTCATCGGCGGCAGGAAATGGCCATCCGGCAACGCATCATTTCCTTCGGCTGCCCCGCTGATGCCCACATAATCCTCGACGATGTCGTAATAAGGAGCGATGTCCCGATAAGAGAACGGCCAATCGTGGCCATAGCCATCGTGGCTGGCGGCTTTCAAATCCAAGTCGCTTAGCCGGTAACTCTGCCGGCCCCACACCAGCGTCCTGCCGCCCACAATGCGCAGGCGTTGCCACGAGAACGGCTTATCCGGCGGCGTGCTGTACGGATTCTGCAGGTCGTCTACGAACCAGTCGTAGTTGTATTCCATGCACGCATAACATTGCTTCTGAATGGGACGCGACTTCAGCCAGTCGAGCGAAACGTTTCGATATTTCAGCTGAAACGCCGGCATGTGCTCGGTAAACTCCTTCGGCGAAATATTGCGGCCGGCTTCGAGGACGGCGACGTTCAGCCCGGCTTCAGAAAGACGCTTTGCCGCCCAGCCGCCCGTTGCTCCGGAACCGACGACAATCGCATCGTACGTCCTGGTAAGGGGATCTTGAAACATGGCCGTTGACCAACTAATCCTGAGCCGCATCCGCGCTGTGCGCGCTGCCGGAGTGCTCACATCCGGTGAATACGCCATGCGGAAAGGTCCCGTCCCACCCGATCTCTTTCAGACCGATCGGCGAGCTGTAATAAGCTCCCGAAATCCAGCTCTTCAGTTTTTCAAAGTGGCCGGTGCCGGGGAACTCCGGTTCCCGTTCGCCCCATCTCTCGTGCGTATGCGGGTACGCCAGAAGGCTCAGAAATTCGACTTGCTGTTCGGGTGAGAGGTAGATGAACGCCGACTTATATTCCGCCATGCAGGCGCCATCGACATAGGAAAGCGCCGCAAGAAAAGCCCGCTGCGTCTCCGCCGTCTCCACAGACATCAGCAGGTCTAGAAATCGATTCACCAGGGCCGCTTTGGCGCCGGGCGTGTCGGTAGCAGGAATGATGAGGTCGCTTAAAGCGATCAGGGTTTGGTTCTGATGAGCGTCCAGGAAGACCGGCTTCCAATCAGCGCGGTCGAGATCCTTCGGAGCGTCGCCGCCCGGGGGGAATTCACGTGCATGGAGGGCCGGATCAGCCGCCGCGGCTCCAACCGTCAACAGGGTAGTACGGAATAGATCGCGACGATTCATAGGTGCGCCTTCATGTTACAGCGGCACAAAACTCAATTCGTGCATCTAATAGGTGTGGCAAAGCTTTCTGCCGGCTACACGCATTCACGTCATCGGCGCAGCACTTCAAGGTTCTCGCATGGCATCCTGCGGGCACCGGAAACCGCCCGATTTCTGAAGCGCGCAGCACCGGCATTCTTTCGCGAACTCTCCAGCGAACGCAAGCGCGAAACTCTTTCGGCTCCATACCTGCCGCATCCGAAAACATGGCCGAACGAAGGTTTACACATTGCATGGCTGGGGCATACGACCGTAGTCCTGAAGGTGGATGGCTTTACGATTGTCACGGACCCGGTCTTTAGCACGCGCATTGGTTTGAACTTCGGTCCTATGACGCTCGGCATCAAACGTCTTGTCGAGGTGGCGGCGGGCATCACCGATCTCCCGCGAGTAGATCTGATCCTCCTATCCCACGCTCACATGGATCACTTCGATTTGCCCAGTCTGCGGCAACTCGAAGACGATCGCACACAGGTGGTCACGGCTGAACGCACGTCGGACCTGCTTCGTCCCAAGCGATACGCCCAAGTGCATGAGCTGCGCTGGAACGAGACAGTCGAGGCCGGTCCAGCCAAAATAACCGCGTATGAAGTCGCACATTGGGGCGCTCGCATGCGTAGCGATGTCTATCGGGGATACAATGCTTATCTACTCGAAATCGGCCGGCATCGCATCGTTTTTGGGGGAGATACCGCATATACGCGCTCCTTCAAGCAAATTCGCTCCTCCAAGCCCGTGGATTTGGCGATTATGCCGATCGGCGCATATGATCCGTGGATTCGCGTGCATTGCAATCCGGAACAGGCCTGGGCCATGGCCAACGATGCGGGAGCCGAATTTGTTCTCCCCGTTCACCATCAGACGTTTCAGTTAAGCCGGGAACCCCGTTTCGAGCCGATAGAGCGTCTCATCGCAGCCGCCGGACCGAGGCCTGAGCGCATCTGCGTTCACGAAATCGGCCAGGAATTTCACTTATAGTTCAAGATCTGCCACAGATTGCTGTAATCGTCCGTCCAGGTGCGTAGATGCGGTGGCATCTCGATCTTTGAGAGCTGCCCCCGGAAGGCAGAATTGCTGAAGAAATCGCGACGGCTGGTGACGACAACGTAAGACGCGCTGTAGACCTCCTGCGCGTCATCGTCATAGTTATCTATTCTCCATGCCTGCTTGCCAAATTCGGTCGCGGCCAGCATCACCACGGGCGCCAGATTCAGGAAGCGGTTCGAAACATGTACGGCCAGCACGCCGTCCGGCTTTAAATGCCGCCAGTACATTGCGAACGCTTCGCGCGTCAGCAAATGTACCGGGATGGCATCGCCCGAGAACGCATCTATCACTAAGATGTCGAACTGCCGGCTGGCTTCATGCGCCATCGAAAGGCGTGCATCCCCCAGAACGACATCGTTATGGGCAGGGCAATCGGCGAGAAAAGTAAAACGCGTTTTGGCGATTCCGACCACGAGCGGATTGATTTCGTAGAACCGCAGGGTGTCTCCGCCGCGCCCGTATGCAGCCAAGGTACCGGCTCCCAGGCCCACCACGCCCATGCGCAGCGGCCCGGTGCGCTCCAGAACTTGCCAGGTGAGCCCGATTCCGGAATCCCGCCCATAGTACGTCGTTGGTACGTTTCTCCTTCCCGGATTGCGGAACTGCACGCCGTGAGTGATGGTCCCGTGAGTCAATTCGCGCACGCGGTTGCGGCGGTCGAGCACATCTTGGACGCGCAGCGCGCCATAGAAATTCCGCTCGAGCACGACGGCAGAGCCAAGATTTCGCCACGTTTCGAGACCGCCGTACAGGCTGAGCAGGAACGTGGCGGCAAGGCCACCCATCCAGAGAGCAAATCCGAGTTCCCGATTTTTCCAGTTGCGGCGCTCACGCCAGAGCACGATGAGCAGCAGCACTGCACAGGAGACAAACGCCACGGGATATTCGTACATCGCGTTGAAAAAATGTGGTGCAACCACAGCGACAAACAAGCCGCCCAGCGCGCCGCCCGCGGCGAGACACAGATAAAAAGCGGTGAGTTGCCGGGCGGGAGGCTTGGCACGCGCCAGTTCGCCGTGACAGGCCATGCAGCAGACAAATAGCGCGGCACACAACAAGGGAAGTACAACTGAAAACTTTTGATTGCTGAGCGGACCCGCGCCCGCCACCAGGCACCCCAATGCCGGCAACATGAGCGGCAGAAAGAGAACGCGTTTATACCACCGCTCGCTTTCAAAGCAAAGAATAAATGTCAGCAAGTAGATGCTGAGAGGCAGCACCCACAGCAGCGGCATTGGTGCGATGTTTTGCGTTAGAAGATTGGTCACCGCCAGCAGCAGAGTGGACGCGCACGCCGCGAGCGATACCCAAAGCAGCATCTGCACTCTGCTTGTCCTGCCGTTCGTTTCGGCAAATGCACGAGGTTTCAGTTCGGCGCGCTTTCGGGTGGCAAGCACGGCTACCCCGACACACAAAACCGCAAACGCTGCAAATGCAAGGGACCACATCCAGGCCTGTCGGTGGCCGGTGAGGTACGGTTCCACCAGAATGGGATATCCAAGCAGCGCGACGAGGGAACCGGTGTTCGACAGCGCGAAATAGCGGTACGGCAATGCACCGCTATTTGTCTGCGCATACCAGCTTTGCAGCAGCGGCGTAGTGGAGGAAAGCAGCACGTATGGCAGGCCGGCGGCGGCAGCTAGCGCGCCGAAGACCAGCCAGGTCGGGTCCTGCCCGGGCGCCGGTTGCCATCTGGCGTTCGGAAGTATGGGCAACGTGCCCAGGCTGACCACCAGCAGCCCCGCGTGGATGACGGTCTGCCGACGTGTGCTGACCCGGTGCGTGAGCACATGCGCGTACAAATACCCCAGTAACAGGCCGGCTTGAAAAAACAACAAGCAGGTGATCCATACCGCCGAAGAGCCGCCGAACCACGGAAGGATCAGCTTCGAAACCAGAGGTTGAACCAGAAAAAGAAGACAGGCGCTAGCGAGAATAGTCGCGCCGAACAGGGCCGGCAGCACGCGATCTACGCGCCGGCCGCGCATCCGTTCGGCAACCTGCGCGCCTGCGGCAAAGGTGGACACTGCGGCTCACTATTTGCTGAGTGCTTTTGCGATCGCTCCCTCGGCCAGTGGCTCCATCACTTCATAGCCGGCGTTGTTCGGGTGCAAACCGTCGTGGGTCAGTTCTTTCTTCAGCATGTTATGTTCGTCGATCAGCGCAGAGTAGTAATCGAGATAAATAAGCCCGTTCCGGGCGCAATAATCTTTGATCCACGCATTCAGTGCGATGATCTTGTCCGGCGGGCGGCGCTCCGTCTGCGGCTTGATATAGTCACACACCGGCGTCAGTGAGGCTAAGATCACGCGAATGCTATTCGCCTGTGCAAGCTGAACCATCGATTCCAGATTGCCTTCGATGTCCTCCAGCGTCTCTGGCCCGGTGTTTGCCGCAAGATCGTTTGTTGCGGCCAAGATGAGTACCGCTTTCGGCTTCAGTGCGATTACATCCTGTCGAAAGCGGACCAGCATCTGAGGGGTCGTCTGTCCGCTGATCCCTCGGTTCACGTACGGTTTGCCTGGGAAGAACCGGCCTATCGAACGCCCCCAGGCGTCGGTGATGGAATCGCCCATGAAGACCACACGGCTCTCGCCTAGCGCGGGCGGCCCAAGCGTCGAGTCCGCATCGCGATACCGCGCCAGATTTGCCCAATCCCGCAGTACTCTTTGATCTCTGGCGAGCTGGGTTTGGAGCTGCGCCGCGTCCGGCTGCTCGGCGACCTGCTCGGGACGCGTCAACGGGGTTCTCGGCGGTTGCGTTTGCGAGTAGCCGGCCAGCGTGAACACGAGTCCCGCTATGGTGCCCACCGGAAGAGCAACAGTCTTCATGCGCTGAAATCCTCTCGTTGGAGATTAGCGCATTTCAAAACGGCTACGCCGAGACGCGACGCTTTACTTCGATATTCAGGCGCTTGATCTTCTGATTGAGCGTGGAAAGCGGGATGCGCAGCGCTTCGGCGGCTTCCGTTTGGCTGTAGTTCACCGCTTCCAGCGCCTCGATGATCTTGCGGCGCTCGAAATCCGCCAGTATTTCCGGCAGCGACGCATCGGGTGCAAGCATGCCGTTGCTGTCGCGTGAAATGCGCATGCCCGTCGCCCGCTGCAGCTGGTCAGGCAAGACGTGCGCCGGCACCGAAGGCGAGGTAGCCAGCACAACCGCGCGCTCAACCGCGTTCTCCAGCTCGCGCACGTTGCCGGGCCAATCGTGCTCCAGCATCATCTGCATGGCCTCGGGTTCGAAATTAAGTACGGAACGGCCGTCGGCCAGGAATTTTTCGTTCTCGCGGCAATAGCGCGTAAAAAAATGGTCCACCAGCAGCTTGATGTCTTCTTTGCGCTCCCGCAGCGGCGGCAAATTCAAGTTGATTACGTTCAGCCGGTAGTACAGATCCTCGCGAAATTTACCGTCTTCCACCTGCTTGCGGATGTCGGCGTTCGTCGCGGCGATAATTCGCACGTCAACCCGGATGGTCTCGTTTGAACCCAGCGGCATGAACTCGCGATCCTGCAGCACACGCAGAAGTTTCACCTGCGTCTCCGCGCCGATGGTCCCGATTTCATCGAAAAAGATGGTTCCGCGGTTCGCGGTTTCAAACAGTCCTTTGCGATTCGCAATTGCGCCCGTGAACGAACCTTTCACATGCCCGAACAGAATCGATTCCAGCAATTCGCTTGGAAGAGAACCGCTGTTCACCGGCACAAACAGGTTATCCGCGCGGGTCGAATGCGCGTGAATCGCTTTGGCGATGAGTTCCTTTCCGGTTCCCGTCTCGCCGGTGATCAGAATGGTCGCCCGGCTGGATGCCACCTGCGCCACCTGGTCGAGCAGCCGCAGCATCCGTTCGCTCTTTCCAACGATGTTCGGAAACGCGTAACGCTGTTTTAGAGCGCGTTTCAGTTGCGTATTTTCGCGCTCCAAACGGCCCTTGGAAATCATCCGCTCGATTTCGATGAGCAGCTTTTCGTTATCCCACGGCTTAGCGAAGTAATCGTTGGCACCCGATTTCAGCGCGCGCACGGCCACTTCTACCGATCCGTAAGCAGTGAGCATGAACACGGGCGTCTCTTTGTCGCGCTCACGAATGTCGGCCAGCACGTCCATCCCTGAGCGATCGGGCATCATCAAATCGAGCAGAACCAGGTCGTAGCTGCCCGATTCGAACTTTTGGAATCCGGCCGTGGCGTTTTCCGCCATCTCCACCGTGTAGCCTTCGCCCGTCAACAGCAGCTCCAGGCTCTCCCGGATATCGGCCTCGTCATCGATGACCAGAATGCGGCGCCGGTCAGCGAGACTGACACGGTCGGCCGCCAGATCCTGATTTGGAAATGCCACTACGTTGGTTGTATCAGACATGCGATGTTTACGAGCGCCTTCAATCGCTCAGACGTAACGCCTTCCTCTTAAGAGGAGTGGTCGGGTGTATACGCACCTTGGGGTCGAGTTATCGGGTGAAGCCCTGGCTGATTTCGTTTCCTGTCCGCTGCGTGCTGAGATACGCCCATTCCGGCGGTCCTGCTCGACTGCCCATCTGGTCTCTTGCATTCGTTTCACGCCCGCTTTTTCCGGTGTTATGCGAATCATGTGGGCTTGATCTTCTGCCATCATCGTCTCGACCATTATCGTAGTGCGGGTGCCGGCAGAACC
>JAVKSW010000021.1:0-14785 GCA_039583505.1 Bryobacteraceae bacterium
TATTCGCGAGCTAAATCCGCCGCGATGGTCGCCATATTGGCTTCCGCCTGCGCCCGCGTGACGCCCGGCTTCAATCGTCCCACGCTCTGGAAAATTCCTTTGCCGCGATCCGCGAACGTATCCTGCATTTGGTTGGGAAACAACTGTTCCGCCATGGCGGCGGGTATCCACAAGTCAGGCCCGAACAACGCATTCACTCCGATGAAGCGCGGCGGAGCGACTCCGATCACGGTAAACACAAGGCTATTGAGTTGCAGTGTCTTGCCTACGATGTCACCCTCGCCGCCGAAGTGCGCCTGCCAAGTCCCGTAGTTCAGGACCGCAACCGGATGTGCACCAGGAGTGCTGTCCTCTTCCGGCGAGAAGAAACGGCCTTTGGCGGGGCTGATGCCCAGAGTGGAGAAATAGTTGCCCGTCACCAACTCGCTGAATAGTCCTTGCGAGCTGCGGCCCACTTGTAATGTCACGCCGCGCGGAGATGTGTAGCCCGCTAGCGAGCGGAAAACTCCGTTTCTGGCTTGGTAATCCTTCAGGTCTGGGTAGGAGATCGGCAACGGCACGCTCGTCTTCGACGTACTCTTCGCTTGCGCGATGCCTACCGCCGTCAATCCGGAAGAATCCGGAATGGGCAGCGGGTTCAAAATCAGCGTGTTGATCACGGTGAAGACCGTGGTGTTCGCGCCAATGCCCAATGCCAGCGTCACAACCACGAACAAGACAAACAGAGGGCTTTTCCGCATGGTCCGAACGGCATAGCAAAGATCTCTCCAGAGATCTTCCACAAAATTCCCGCGCCTCGCATCGCCAGCGGCGACGGCATCGTGCTTCGCGTGCTGTTGCGTCTTTCTCAACTCTGTCCGGAGCGGATACATGTCGTCCAACTCCGAGAGGGCCTTCCGGTAGGCCTCTTCTTCGCTTGCTCCGCCGCTACGTGCTTCGCGGTAGCTCTCTTCGAGATGCTGCGCGAGCTCCTCGGTAAGGTCCAATTCAGCCGTGCCTTGCAGGCGCAAGGGAGCAATCCGGTTCCGAACGATATTTTTCCAATCAGGCATTCTCGACTCCAGTAACTCGACCAATAGCCGCAACGAATTCCTTCCAGCTCTTACGTTGGGCGCGAAGCACTTTACGGCCCTCCGGCGTCAGGCTGTAATAACGCCTTCTTCGCTGCTCAGTCTTCTCCACCCAACGGCCGCCAATCCAGCCGCGCTTCTCCAGCCGGTACAGCAGTGGATAGAGCGAGGTGACGTGAAATCGCAAAGCACCCCCAGATCGGATCTGGATCAGCTTTGAAATGTCATACCCGTGGCGAGGCTGGTCCTCGAGTAATGACAAAACGAGAAGCTCGGCGCTCCCTTTCTTCCATTCCTGGTCCGGCGCAGTAGAAGGCATATTCTGCTCCCCATTATATGGGAGCCAAACATATGTACGCTCGCATCAGGCGATTCGTTCCGTCTGATATTCTCATTTAACGGCGCGAAAGGTGCTGTGGAATGACGCTGATCATCATCATCGTTCTTATTTTGCTTCTCGGCGGCGGTGGCGGATATTACGGACACAGTCGCTGGGGATACGGGGGCGGGGCCGGAATCGGACTGGGCACAATCCTCCTGATCCTGCTGATCGCCTACTTGCTGGGCTTCTTTCGCTAGGGCCCGATTATCTAGGTCTTTGTTATCGAGACTTGTTTATCTGGTCGCTGTCGCACGCGCCACGATGACGGCATTCGTGGATGACATCGCGTCGTACCAGGTATTGAACCGGCGTGGCTCCGCTGCCTGGTCATACGGCTTGAGATTGTTCGCCCAGCGGTAGCCGATGGGTTGATACCAGAGTTCCGCGGAAACTTCATACGGACCTTGCGCTTGCGCCAGAGCAACGGAATACACGATGCGATCACCGCCTTCCGTAAAGGCCGGGTCATCTGCCGCCGCGCCGTAGACGGCAATATCTCTATTCGGTGTCTGCTTGTCAAAGCCGTGCGGTAGCAGGCGGTTATCCTTCAGGTATCCAACGGCGGAGAGCAGTCCGGTCGTGACGTGGCCGGCGGAATCTTTGAGGATTGGTTCGAAGATCTCCACCTGGTCACCACTCGTGATTTCGGTGTAATGCGGTTCAAAGCGCGTGGGATCAGCGTCGTTGTCGTTGCCTTGAATGGAACCGTCGGGGTTCAAGGCGCCGGATTCGAAGATGACCTGACGATTGCCGTCGCGTACGACGACGTGCAACCACGCACGCCGCGAGGGAAAGGCGGTCGGAAATTTGTGGCCGGTAAGATTTTCGATCGATATGCCGGCTCGGAGGCGGCCTGAGGCTACTTTGACCGAATCGATATCGATACGGGCGGTGCGAGCCTGGAGGAAGGCGATGGTCCTTTCGCGCGCGGCCGTCAGTTCCTCGGGCATCGCGGAAACGCTGAGGTCCGTGCGATATCGATTGAGCATTCCCTGCATGAAGAAGTTGCCGGCAACGAAGACATGCTGGTGCAATCCCTGGCGCGCAACCCCGAGCACCTTGGCGATGGGAACCGCTTCCGTCACCTCCGGCATATGGCAGGATTGGCAACTCTGCTTATCGCGATAATCGCTGTTCAGCCATTCGAGATACGGCATCTGCTCGGGTAATTCGCCGATGATCTTGCCGGCTGCCCCGCGGGCCGACGTGTACAGCGTATGGCACGTGGCGCAAAGCCGGGAATCGCGGATGTGGTTGTCGTCCGTCTGCAGGAAGCCCCCGGTGGAAGACTGCATCACGAGCTTCTGGCCAGCCTGAATATCAAACGGG
This sequence comes from Bryobacteraceae bacterium, assembly GCA_039583505.1. Lineage (GTDB taxonomy): Bacteria > Acidobacteriota > Terriglobia > Bryobacterales > Bryobacteraceae > Bog-105. The sequence continues at coordinate 2,782 of JAVKSW010000021.1, forward strand.
CCATACTCCGGACGGTCGTTTCGAGACTCCGGCGGATCGATAACGAAGCCGCCGTTGAAACTGGCGCGTGTCCCCAGCTTTTGTTTTCCAATCTGGTGGCAAACCGAGCAGGTCACGCCGTCTTCGGCTTCCGCACCGTGCTTCTTATCCGCATCGAACGGGAGATGTGAAAAGATCTGGCCAAGTTGGCCGTGCAGCTTCGCCTCATAGCGCGGAATGGGCATGTGGCACACCGAGCATTCATCCTCAATCGCGGGTTGCGACTCGGCATGATCAATCGACTCGCGCCGGACGCTCGCCTGCCAATACGGATCCCGCGACGAGTTCGCCATGATACTGGCGCTCCAGTCGAAACCGATAGAGACATCGCGGCCCGAGGCCGTGGTGAGGCCGTTATGGCAGGCCACACAACGATCGGAGGTATGGAACGCTACCTTACGATCGTTGTCGTGTTCGCGGCATTGACCCGATTGCACGAATAGGAGCAAGCACGCCGATGCGGCGAGAACGCTAAGATGCACGCCGATTCGCCTCGTCACCATCCCCCGGTCAGCGTGCCATCCTGCCAATCCCATAGCAGGTAGAACATCACCGCCATCGACCGGCCGGCCGTGTTTGTGACGGGAATGAGAACGCCGGCGTCTGCCCGAATGTGTTGACGCCTGCTGAGGGTTACCTGCATCTGGGGCAAAACGTCCCAGTTCGTGCTGGCGCCGGTCATCAGGTCGCGGTTTGAAAGTATCTCCACCATAGGCGACCACGCCCGCCCCAAGCCATGCGACTGGTTGAAGGTCTTGCCCACTGCGGTTCGCCAGAAAAACGTTTGCGGCGCCTTTGATGTGTCGGTCGGCAAGTCGCCTCCGGTCTGCACCTGCACGAATGTGTTGGCGGGCAGCAGTTGCCCGTAGGCGGCGAACGTCTCAAACCTGGTGACGCCCGTGCCTAGGCCATGCGTCGTACTCCCGGTGGGGAACATCGCTTCTCCCTGCACGCTGAGAATCGAGCCCCAACGCAGACTCGAGAAGAGCTCGCGCTTGACTCCCAGCGCCGTATCGCCGAAGCCGCCGTACCAGACGTGATTCTGATTGACAAAATCGAGGGGAACCGAGACCTCGATCTGATTCTTCACGCCGAAGCGCTGCTCATGCACAATCTCGTTGCTGACGCCGGGAGCTGCCTGCGCATTCAAGGTGGTCGTGACGACCGTCTCATCTTCCGGGTAGGCTTTTTCAGTTATCAGGGCGCGGGGCAGATTCAGCTCGCCGCGCGGCCAGGCCGAATCGCGACAGAAGCCCCGCAGGTACTCGATCACTTTGTCCATTTGCCTTGAAGTCAAGGCGTCGCGAAACGAAGGCATAATTTGAGAAAAGCCGCGGAACGGTCCGCCATTGCGAATCACCGCTTTCCAGTCCGTGTTCATCTCGGGCGTGGTCTGGTCGCAGCGCGTAAAGTCAGGAAACGTTCGCGGCGGTTCGAAGCCCGCGATGGACTTCGGAGTGCCTTTGCCGTCCGGTCCGTGACACGCCACGCACGCCGTCTCGTAGATTTCCTGCCCGGTGTTGAGCTTTAGCCCGGCGCTGCCTGAGTCGCGGGCAAGCAATCGCGCCGTAGCGATGCACCCGACCAGCAGCAGCGTCTTGCAAACCGTCCTGGTCATGGAAAACGGAAAGTATTCACGGCATTTTCTCTTTGAGAGTGACGGTGACGTGGTGCATCCCGTTTTCATCCTGTTCGCTGAGGTGAACCTTGCTGAGCTTCTCGACCCCAGGCGCGATCGAATACACCGCATCCTTTTTCGTGAGGTCAAATGTCACTTCCACTTGCGGCCGCTTGCGAACGACGAGAAGGCTGCCCGGCTGATAGTTCTGCACTTCTCCATCCCACTCGTCGGCCTTACTCTCTTGTTGCAGTGCGACATGGGCCGTTGCCTCCGGAGGATTCAGCCCTGCGCAGATCGGACTGGCGAGCGCACATCCGAACGCAAGCAGGTAACTCAGGTTCCTAGCGATCTCTTGAACGGAAACTCGCTTTCGGTCGCTCATGGGTATCGGGCGGCGAGCAGCTTACGGCAAGAGACTGTTCGCTCGACTGTGGACTTCCTGAGGCGGAGCCCCGTTTCACAGCAGTCCTTACAGGAGATGAGCTTCGAGACAGGAGACCGCGGCGCGGTGCCGTCAATGCGAAACACGTCCGAGGGTGGTGCGCGCGATTTGTAAGCGGTGTTCTTCGACCCCGTCATGCTGCTCCTGAGCACGCGCCATCAGCTCTTCAAAATTGAACCCTTGCACGCGAGCATCGATTCCTGCGATCAGCGCCACCGCCCGCCACAGCGCCAGTTTCCCAAGCAGCCCGAGCGCCAGTGTTTCCAGCGCCTGAAACGTTCCAAGACCCTCGCCGGCATCCCGCCTGAGCTTCAATCGACTCAGCTTCTCTGTCAGCCACCCCGCAACTTCTTTCATGTCGGTAGGGCTTTTTCCGACTCGAACGATGACTTGCTGGAGTGTCTCCTGGTCCTCCCTCAGGCCAACAAGCAGCGCCCCGGCGAATTCGCCGAGCGGCTCACCTGCATACTGGTCGCGCAAGGATTCAACAAGATCGATGGCAAAATGTGATCCCGCCAGATGATCGTGCAAGTAATTCGCTAGAGGATCGCTCATAGGGAGCACCTATTATTTCACCGTGCGGCGAATCCTGTCCTTTCACCGGAGCGTTCGAAGTATTCTTCGATTTCTTCCAAAGTCTTGCCTTTCGTCTCCGGAAGGAAGAACGCCGCCGTGATGAAGTAGATCACCGTGAAACCGGCGAACAAGAAGAACATCGTCGAATATCCATAATTGCTGACAATCGGCAGGAAGATGGCCGCGAGCGTGGTTGAGACTACCTGGTTTATGACCAGCGCGATACTCATGCCGTTGGATCGGATGCGCGTGGGCATCAGCTCTGAAAGCGCCAGCCACACGCACACCCCCGGGCCAATGGCGAAAAATCCCATGAATGCGTATAGGCCGATTGCTACGATCCAGCCATTGCGTCTATCCGGCACGGGACTGATCAAAGCCTTTTCGATCTTCAGCGGGGCCGTTCGCGCCGCATCCACATTCGCAAATGGATTCTTCGAAAACGCCTCCACCTTATTGGCAGGCACGCAGCTTGCTCGCGTGATCCTGACCGCGGCCGCTGCGGTCTCGTCCGAACGTGCCACATTCGTCGCTGCGGTGAAATCTCCGTACGCATAGATCACCGTCAGAGCGGCCCGGCCAGCATGGATCGCGTTACCGTTATAGCCCGCCGCGGTCAACAATCTGTTCGCTTCGGCCGCATCGAACCGGAGCGTGAGTGTCTGGTCCGGGCTAACCATGGATTGAACGGCATCCCGCGTGTCGAAGTGCAGTTTCTCCGTGTGATGGAAGAGGGCTCCGGTGGCGCCGAGCGAAACGATAATTCCCGCGGTGCCCAGAATCAGCAGGAACTTGCGCCCGCTGCGATCCACCAGCATGACCCCGCCAATGGTCATCAGGAAGTTCACCAGGGTAAATACCACGTAACCCCAGTGCGCCTCCACGTCGGAGAGGCCGCTTTGCAAAAGAATATTCGTGTTGTAACCAACGATCGAGTTGATTCCGGTAGCGGTATTGCAGAACAGAATGATGCAGGCCAGCACAAACGGAATCACATATTTGCGGCGCAGCAGCGAGTCCCTGACTTTTCCACCTGTCGAACTGGCAGCGCTTTCGGCGGCAGCGGTCTCTTCCATTTCTTTCAGCTCCGCGTCCGCTTGTTCCACAGTGCGGGAGCGCAGAAGGGCGGCGTGAGCAGCTTCTTTCCTGCCCCGGCGGAATAGCCAGCGCGGCGACTCGCCGACCAGCAGGCTGCCGGCCACGAACAGTAGCCCGGGCGGCAGCGAAACCCAGAAAATGCGCCGCCAGGCTTGGTCTCTAAAAGCGAACACCGTGGCGGCATCGGCGAAACGGATCACGTCCGCGACACGATAGCTGAAATAAATTCCAATCACAGCCGCCGCTACGATGCCGAGCGTCAACAGCCACTGGAAGATGCCCGTCCCTTTGCCGCGGCTGGAGGCCGACAGGCACTCTGCCAGATAAAGCGGCACAACCACGCCAATAAAGCCGCCGCTGATGCCCTGTAGGAGGCGGCCGAAAAACAACGGGCCGTAACCGTGCGAAAGAGCAATCATTGGAACGCTGGCGACAAACGTAATGCCGCTGAGGACCATCAGAGGCTTACGCCCGAACCAGTCGGCGAGCAGGCCGGCAAACAGGGTCGAGATGACGCTGCCCAGCAGCACAGCCGCGACTATGATGGAAAGCTGGCCTGCGTTCAGTCCGGAAGTCGCTTCCAGATACGGCAGAGCGCCGCCGATGATGCCGACGTCGACGCCATACAGCAAGCCGCCGAGGCCCGCAACCAGCAGAAGAAAACGGTTGTACCCAACTCCTTGAATGTGAAGATGCATGCGAAACGGAAACCTCATCCATCATCGAGGAGAGTCCCCCTTGCAATTATCAATCGGAGAGGTCAGCAAACACTACCGGGCAAAACGTTGCGTCTTCAGCTGCCGCTTGCGCCAGCACTTCTGTTCCCTTCCCGCCGACCGGATCGCGTGCGATTTAACGCTTGCCGATTCCGGGATTGACATTCCAGCATTGACATAATTGACACACCTATGTGGAGACGGTTCTTTTTCTGTTTGCTCCTCTCAGCACTTTGCCGGGCTCAGGCGCTAGATAAGCGCCTGGAACAAATTATTCAGTCGCATGTGACTAACCATGACTTCATGGGATCGGTCCTCATTGCGAAGGGAGACACCCTGGTGCTCAGCCGCGGCTATGGCTCGGCAAACCTCGAATGGGACGTTCCGAACTCTCCGGCGACGAAGTTCCGGCTTGGTTCAGTTACCAAGCAATTCACGGCCGCGAGTGTCTTGTTGCTGGAACAACGCGGTAAGTGGAAAGTGAATGATCCGGTGAAGAAGTATATGCCAGATGCTCCAGCCTCCTGGGATAAGATCACGCTGTTCAATTTGCTGACCCACACCTCGGGCATCCCCAGCTTTACCGGTTTTGCGGACTACTCCAGCTTCGAGGCAAAAACAACCACTCCCAAGGAATTGGTGGACCGCTTTCGCGACAAGCCGCTCGAGTTTGAGCCGGGAACGAAATGGAATTACAGCAACTCGGGATACGTGCTTCTGGGGTATTTGATTGAGAAGGTCACCGGCGAAACCTACCGGCAATTCGTTCAGGACACCATTTTTACGCCGCTCGGGATGAAGGACTCCGGCTACGATTCGAATGCCACGATCATTCTTCATCGCGCTTCTGGCTACACGCCTTCAAAGGATGGCATCGTCAACGCGGGATTCATCAATATGACAGTGCCGTTTTCAGCCGGTGCGCTCTATTCGACAACCGAGGATCTTCTGAAGTGGGAGCGCGGACTATTCGGCGGTAAAGTACTCTCGCCAGCCGCGATGAAGGAAATGACAACTCCGTTCAAGAACAACTATGCGTTCGGATTGTTTGTTTCGAGCCCCAACGCGAGGAAAAAGATCGACCACGGGGGAGGGATTGAGGGATTCAACACCGAGCTTGCCTACTGGCCCGACGATCAGCTGACGGTTGTGGTCCTTGCCAATCTCAATGGAAATGCGCCCGGCGAAATCGCAAATGAATTAGCCGCCACCGTTCATGGGGAGAAAGTAACACTTCCTTCTGAGCGAAAAGAGATCACGCTTCCTCCACCCGTGCTGAAAAGCTACGTAGGGACTTACCAGCTGGCGCCTAACGTAAACCTGGACATCATGCTGGAGGGAGATCATCTGGAAACGCAGCTAACTGGCCAGCCAAAGTTCCCGATCTTTGCACAGACACCGACGCTTTTCTTCTTGAAGGTAGTAGACGCACAGTTAGAGTTTGGGAAAGATGCGTCGGGCAAGGTCACCCAGGTGACGCTGCATCAGAACGGGCGCGACATCGTCTGCAAAAAGAAGTAATATCCCGCGATCTTCAGATCTTCTCGGCTGGCTCACCGTCACCGGAGTTCCCCCGTCGGCAAGGTCCCATGGCTTGCCGGAAGCGCTGGCGCTCCTCCGGCGTCAGATCCTTCCAGCCCCGCACGAAGCGGGCTTTCGCCATTCCCGGCCCCCAGCCGCCAAACCTGCCGAACAGCACCCGGCTCAACAAAAAAAGCCCCAGCGCCTGCCAGAAATTGATGGCAGGAAGACCGAGGATCGCCGGTATCAGCAGATTCCAGAGGCCAACGATAACGAGCCCCATTATTCCCATCCATACAATCCCAAACAGAATAAAGCGCGTTCCAACAAACCTCGTTCTCCTCACTTGTTCCTCCTTTCGTAACCCGCTTCGTCGTAGATACGCTGAAGACGATTCCGCAGCCGCTTTACGGCGTAGTGTTTTCGCGACAGCAACGTGTTGACGCTCACTCCGGTTTCGAGCGAGATCTCGGCGAAGCTGCGCCCTTCGATTTCGTGGGCCAGAAAGACTTCGCGCTGGCTTACCGGCAATTCACCCAGCGCGGCTTCGATCTCGGCAAGCAAAACATCTCGTGCGTAAGAAGCATCCGGCCCGGCATCGGGCGAGGGCAGCATATCCGCGAGAATCCTTCTGCCTTCGTCCGCAACCACTTCCTTCGTTCCGCGACGGAATAAATCCGTAATCCGATTCCTGGCCACCTGCATCATCCACGCCCCAGCGTGCGCAACCGGCTTCATCATCCGGTAGGCTTCCAGAAGCTCATAGAAAACGTCTTGTAGTAGATCTTCGGCATCGATCTCATTCGGGATACGTCGGCGGATGAAGGCGAGGAGGCGGCGACGCTCGCGCTCGAACACCCACGACAGGCGCTGGTTTTGCTCCGCACGATCCTGAGTCATGGCCAGCACTTCATCCTCTCCCCTGTGTAGACGAAACCGGGGAGGAGATATTGTAATGGCGCAAGTAAGGGGCCTAAGCGGTCGTGGTACGCCTGGACCTCGCAGGCTGCGCAATGTCGACGATATGCCTTTTATCACGGCGGCATTTTCGGAGGTCGAGTAGCACCGGAAACGGTGTTACTCCCGCCGTGACACTCCAGGTGTGCTGCTGTCTCTGCGTTCGCTTCGAATCTAGGTTCTAGTATCGATCGCCGAAAATAATGTGAGCAGGCGGCCTCGGCGCGTTTCAACCCGATCCGGCAAACCGCGTGTTTGCAACACAGCTGCTACTGTTACATGCCACGTAACCAACTTCTCTGATACTTCGAATTTAAACCGAACTCTAAATCTATGAAGCGGAGATGAAAACGGTGATAGGCCAGTGCGAGCGGCTGTTCCGCCAACCTGTCTGACGAACACCGCAGCTACTTCGAACGAGTTACTCATTACACACCAAGGGAGGTTCTTTTTATGTACAGGGCTTACAATTTGCAGGGGCGTACTAGCCAATCACTCGCGCTGGCAATTACGTTGGCATTGGCGGGCATGGCGTTTTGGGTCCCGAATCCGGCAAAGGCTGAACCAATTTCGATTAACGTGACCGGTTCTGGCTCGCTCGCAGCGGACACGGGCGTCACCAGCTTCTCGGGCACGGGGACTGGAACCTCGATGCCCTTTGGGCCTATTTCCTTATTCACCACATCGGGAACCGTGGATACCAGCGGAGCGGGTGGCTACAGAGGCACGTTCGCATTCGACTTTGGATCAGGAAATGATCTTGACGCGAATTTTTCCGAGAGCTCGGGGCTGGATACTTCCTCCATCCCTACTACCATCACAGGGGGAACCGGGATTTTCAATGGCGCGAGCGGTAGCCTCACAATGGATTTCTCCGGATTTCCTACATCCAGCCTGGGCGCGAGCTTCATCATGGCGGGCAGCGGCAATATCTCGAGCCCGAATCTCTCCACCTCTTCCGCTGCTCCGGAACCGGCGTCCTGCTCCTTACTAGCCTTGGGAATTGCTGCCGCAGCAGCGCTACTGCAAAGGACGCGGAGGCGCGTCTCTATCCGCTGAGCACGGACCTGTCATCGGCCTCTTCAATGAGAGTGGCGATCTTTCAACAATCGCCCACCGTCATCAGCCTGCACTCGACTTCGAATCCGGTGCTGACCCAAGGGACCCCCTACTGGGTTGAGGTTGTTGTGTGTCTAGCGGCGTTGCGGATGGAAACTGGTGGGACAGCAACATCGGAGCGACGACCGTGTTGTGGGTGTGCGGTCCGGGGTTGGTATGGGCACCCTCAGCGGCCTCTACATTTTGGATAGCGACCGGCTCATTCCACGATTACAGAGGAACCCGAGAGCCGGTTGTTTCGTCCACGCCAGTTCCCAACGGCAAATCCACCGTGATCGGGTTGTGATCAGAAATTCGCTGTGGAATGCTGTGGTTGAGGGCCCTCAGCGTTCGCCCGTAGTGCGGCGCGAAGAGTTCCGTTCCGTGCTTGCCTTTCGGTTTGGCGAGATTTGGAACGAGAATGAACATCCAATCGAGCTTGTACTGGCCGACTAACCCGAACGACTTGCCAAGTTCGCTGGTGGGGACAAAGCCTTTTGCGCTACGCTCATTCGAGTTCGCAAGCGTCCCATCCCGCTCGTTGAACGAGGAATCCGTATCACCCCGAAAGTCAAATGCACCCCCGTCGGGAGATCGGAATTTTTGAAGCATGGAGAAAAACTTTGCTTCGGGGTTATCGCCCACCAACGGGATGCTAGCCCGGGTGGGATCATCGACCTTGCGCAGTAAACCGATTACACCCACGGAACCGGTATACGCCCAGCCGAACGGCGTCATATAGCGCGCCGCCTGCGCCGCACCTTGCTCGGCCCACCATTTGGCGTCACCAAAACGCTGCTTGAGAGCTCGCGTCACGCTGATCGGCACGCCGGTATGTGTTGAGGTATTCATGTCGCCGCTCAAGATCACCGGATGGTTGACTCCCTGTATCCTGTCCAGGATTTCCTGCAGTTCCTTCTGGCGGTTTGCAGGCGTCGTGACGTCTTCGAGGTGCGTCGCAACGACGGTCACCCTCCCTGAGGGGAAATCCGCGTCCGAGATGTCGGCCAGCAGCATCATTCGTCCCCCGCGCCGAACTTGTCTCACCAGTTGTTCCTTGAATACCGTCGCGCTGACTTTGCCTTCCACCTTCTCCGGTATTGACACCTTCTTTTCGTCCGCGTACCAATCATGCGCCCGCGTTGCGAACCGTATGAGGCGAACGTTGTCCAGACGATAACGGCTGAGTATTGCTGTACCGTGCAGCCCTTTGTAGTGCTGCGGGTCAGGCGTCATAATCTGCTTGACGTAAGCGAGCATTTCGTCTCTATCCCGACCGGGTTTCGAATACGCTTCCTCCACTTCCCGGACCACAACCTGCTGGTTGATGCCCATCGTAATCGGATCGACCTCGACGAATTCGACGCCGTACGCATAGTTCATTCCGAGAGCATCGGCTAATTCCGCGGCAACATTGCGGAAGCGCGTACGGTTCATTCCCCAATCGACTTCGTTCAGTACGATCAGATCGGATTGCCGGAGTATGCGCAGGTCCTCAAAAATTTCATCTCTCGCTTTGTCATCCGCCTTTGAACCCTTATCTTCCATGAGGGCATTGAACTGCTTCGCGTCAGTGAACGCGAGACGAATGGCATCGAATTCGAGGCCGCGCTCGATATTCCACTGCGCAATGCGCATAATTTTCCTCACGGCAGGCACGGTCGGCTTCAAAGGGGTACGGCCAGCATCGGAAGCCGTGTTCCGAACGAAAGGGGTTGTCAGCAGTTTGTGTAGTTTGTCATTCAAAGCCGGGGGCGGTACCTCCTGCCGATACAGTTGGATGATTTCATCCCACGTCAAGAGTTCCGGGTCGCCTTGCGGCTGGGTCCTCTTCTGCGTGTCCGCAGAGGGAAGGGGTTCGGATTTCCGTTCAGGTGTCGTCTGGGCGGGCACCGGAGGCTGCATCGGTATCGGCGGTGGTTCCTGTCTTTGAGGCGGTGGTAGGGTTTGAGCCGGCGCGTTGCAAACCGTGGGAATCACGAGAAACAAGATAGAAAGGCAAATAACAAGCAGGGTAGGCTGGTTCCGCATAGATACTGGTGTTGGAGTCCTCCGCTAAATAGATCGGCGGAATGGCCGATTGTTGCAGGCGCGGCCACTAGCCGTTGATGCACCGGCCGCTGCGAATTTGTCCCTGTCGATTGTTTAGGCCAGAGCTTTGCTGTATAGCACAAGCAAGCGGCTCCACGCTCTCTCGGCCTGTGGCTCATTGTATACGTGCGAGTCCGGGGGGCACCAGCCATGCGCGGCGTTGGCATATACCTCGATTTCCGCAGAGAGATTCGCTTTGGCGAAGGTGCCTTTCAGAATGTTCTTATCGTTTGGCGAGCGCGCATCGTCATTCGCCGCAATCGCAATCAGGAACTGAGCCTCACTTCGCGCCGCTTTCAGATGTGGACTGTTCGGTTGATCTGTGACGAGACGACCGCCGTGGAACGATGCCACGGCTCCAATACGTTCGGGGACCGCGGCGGCTGTCCGGAACGCGATCGGACCGCCCATGCAATAGCCCTGCGTACCCATCTTGCGATTCTTTGCGAGTGATGATTGCCCGTCCAGCCACGCGATGAACGCATTCGCATCGGTCATGTGGGTCCGCTCGTTCAGAGTTTGCGCGAGCGGCCTCACCTGCTCGATCGGCGTGGCGGCGCCGGCGTCCGCGGTTGGGGCTTTTTTGATCCGGTAGAACGGGTTCACGACGAGCACCGAGTATCCCGATTCGGCGAGTCGTTTGCCCATTTGTCGAAATGCCGGCCGCAGACCGAAGATATCCGGCCAAATGAGAACGCCCGGCGCTGTCCCGTTTGCGGGATGCACGAAGTAGCAGTCCGCCTCGCCGTCTGGCGTGGTCACGCTCACGTCGGATTCGGCGACTGCCATTGCGTTGGCAACTCTCGGCAACATCATCGCTATACCTGCTCCCAACATAATGCCGAACTGCTTTCTTGTGACTGGATCAAGACGGATCGAGATTTCGATTTCAGCACTCACTTTGAGCAGTTCGATACAGTCGTCCTTGGGGGCGGCACGTTTGAGCCAATGACCGCGGCAGGTCGCTTCAGCCAAATCAACAGGCTCACTATCGGCAATGGAGAAGCGTTTGCGGTGTCCTACGATCCCACCGACGTGAGACTGACCGTGGTGTCGGCTTTGGCTCCAGCAGTTCCGGAACCATCGACAGTCTGGTTAGGATTGATCGGCGTCGCCGCCATCTGCGCGCTACGGCGAAGACGGACAGTGACAAAGTGAACACGGCGATTATGCAATAAAAGAAATAACAGAATTGAAGAATTGCTCCCTGCCCAGGACGCCCGGCCTCCGGTGATAAACAGAGTGATGGATGCCACCACTCTGTACGTGCTGGTCGTGGTGTTTATCGCGACCCTGATTCGCTCCGTATTTGGATTTGGGGAGGCGCTTTTTGCCGTTCCGTTACTCGCTTTGCGCCTTCCCCTCGGAATCGCGGCTCCTCTGGCGGTGTTGATTTCTATTACGATTGCCGGCGTGATCGTCGCGCAGGATTGGCGCAGTATCCACTGGTTCAGCACGCGATGGCTGGTGTTCGCCACGTTTTTTGGTATACCGCTTGGCCTCCTGCTGTTGACCAGCAGCCATCAACGAGGCGCCAAGGTTGGCCTGGCCGTCCTGATCATGGCATTCTCCGCATATTCGCTGATTGGCGGCAAGCCGCCGAAACTCAAAACGGACAATCTGGGATGGCTTCTTGGCTGCGGGTTTCTCGCAGGGGTGCTGGGAGGCGCCTATGGAATGAACGGCCCTCCACTGGTGATTTACGGAGCTATGCGCCGCTGGTCGGCCCAGCACTTCCGTGCCACCTTGCAAGGATATTTTCTCCCGGCGAGCCTCCTGGGGATGACTGGATATTGGATGAGAGGGCTGTGGGTTCCCGCCGTGACGCACTATTACTTGCTATCG
>JAVKSW010000022.1:0-14416 GCA_039583505.1 Bryobacteraceae bacterium
GTCCGGTGGCACGCCGTATCGGAATCCAAAGCTGTTCACGTACACGACGATTTTTGCCGCGTCCTGCGTGTCCTGGAACTTCTCTGAAATAAATCTGCGAAGCTCATGCACATTCAACCGGGAAGTATCGATGTATACGTCCGAGAGCTCGCGGATAGACGCTAGCCGCTCGCGCTCCTCGCGAATGCTCGTCAGAACCGTCGATTCCGACCCAAGCGGATGCGGCCGTCTGGTTTCGCTATACCGGCGCTGTAGAATCTCGTCCTCGGAATCGAGAAACAGCAGCGTTGCGTTCAGATGCTTCTTGAGCTCCTGATACATCTTGGGAAACTCATTGAGCGCTTCCCCTTCGCGTATATCGATGATCAGCGCTGCCCGCTTGCGGCTTTTCGAATCCCGTGTGAGATCGGCGAACTTCGGCACTAAAGCGATGGGAAGATTATCGACCGCATAGAAGCCTAAGTCCTCAAAGGCTTTTAGCGCCGTGAGCTTTCCCGAACCGCTGGTGCCCGTAATGATGACGAGATCCGCCGGCGCATACGGTTGTTTCGGAGCTGCCCGAGGGGACTCCTCCGCCTTTGCTTTCGACATGGACTTATCTGGGAAAACTTGCGCTTTTAAGCGTTTCGGGTTGAGGTACCAGTGTAACGGGCTCGTCTCTTACGATTCAATAAGATCTAAATTGCCGTCCGGCCGCCGGACGAGCACAGACAAGCAATTGCGCTCGGAATCGCGGTAAACGAAATAGTCCCCGTCTTTGCCGATCTCGAGAAGCGCTTCCTCCAGGTTCATCGGCTTTCGATCCTCCCCGTAATTCACGCGAAAGATTTTCGGCTTGCGGCCGGCTCCGTTGTCCGTCGTCTTCACCGGCTTTTCCATCGGTGCGGGTTGACCGGACTCTGCATTTGCGGCCCAAGTCTCCTTGGAAGAGCGAGCCGTCTTTGCCCCGCGGTGCGTGTCGCGCCAGCGTGTCCGCAGCTTAACCAATTGCTTCTCCAGCTTTTCCATCGCCTGATTCATCGCCGTCGGCAGGTCCGCATCCGCGCCGTCGCCGATCAGGGCGTGATCGTATAGGTTCATCACGATCTCGATCTTATGGAGATGGCGCTCCACTTGATGCGTAAGATGGACTTCGCGTTCACCGCGCCGTTCCACAAACTTGCTCAGCTTGCGAAGTTTCGCGCTGACTTTTTCCTCCAGCTCAGGGGTGAATGCTTTGGTTTTGCCGGAATAAATGACCTTCATAATCCCCTTGACCCGCCGCCGTGCTACGCATGCACCGGCGCGCGGAACTTGCTCCTGCTCCTAGTTAGGCGCGTATCCGACGCTGATGTGTCGATGGGATTTTCATGTCTTCCCGGTACTTCGCCACCGTGCGTCGAGTAACCTGGATTCCTTCCGCTTGCAATCGAGCGGTGATCTGTTCGTCCGTCAGAGGGTGAGCCGAATTTTCATCTTCGATCATTTTCTTCACGCGCCGCTTCACAATCAGCAGCGGAGTGGCGCTTCCCGATGGTCCCTGCACCGCTTCCGAAAAAAAATACCGCAGCTCGAACACGCCCTGCGGCGTATGCGCATACTTGTTGGCCACCGCGCGGCTGACCGTCGACGGATGAACACCGATCTCCTCGGCTACCTCTTTTATCATCATCGGCTTCAATTGGTCGATCCCCGATTCCAGAAACTCCGTCTGTCGCCGAACGATCGAATGGCACACCCGCAGAATCGTCTGCTTTCGCTGCTCGATGTTCTTGATCAGTTGCAGCGCCGATGCATACCGTTCTTTTACGTAGTTGCGGATGTCCTTGTTCGGCTCCTGCTCGCGATCGATCATCCGCTTATACTCGCCGTTCAAGCGGAGCTGCGGTATGTCGTCGTCATTCAAGCTGATGACGTAATCGTCGCCGTCTTTCGAAATCTCGATGTCGGGCTCCACCTGCCGCGCGCCGCCGCCTGAATACCGTAATCCCGGCGCCGGATCCAGATGGCGAATCACGGAAACGGCAATCTGAATGTGCTCTATGGGCCGGCCCGCCGCCTTCGCCAATTGATTCAGTTGCCGCGTCTCCAGAAGCTTTAAGTGCTCTTGAACGATTTTCCACGCGACTCCGTCCCGGCACCCGCGCGCATCCAGTTGCAGAAGGAGACACTCCGGCAGACTCGTTGCGCCCACGCCCGTCGGCTCCAGCGATTGAACCGCCTTAAGTCCGGCCTTCACGTCGTCCATGCTGAGGCCTTCAGCCACGGCGATTTCTTCCAGAGGAGTCGTTAAGTATCCGCTCTCTTCCAGATTGCCGATGATGCTGTTGGCCGCTTGTCGCACCCGTTCCGGCAAAATCATGACGCTGAGCTGGCTCTGCAGATGGTCGCTCAGCGTGACAGGCGATGATAAAAAAGTTTCGAACGACGGCTTTTCGATCGATTCCGACGCCGGGCTCTTGAACCCCGGGTCAAGGTAGTCGTCGAAAAAACTGCCGAAATCGATCTCTTCGAACGGATCTGTCTCGGTCTTCGGGCGTTCTTCTGTTACGCTCGGCGCCGCCGCCATCGTCTCAGCGGCAGCCCCCTCCATGGCAGAATCCCCTTCCGCGGACGCCTCGAACGACTGTCCCGGCTCGGGTTCCTCTACTTTGTCGAGAATCGCTCGATCAGCCGGATCGGATTCGCGCTCTTGCTCTAAAATCGACTGTACTTCTGAGGGAGTAAGCTCCTCTCCGGCCTCGCCCGCCTCCTCTAAAACTGGATTTTCCGCGATCTCATTAATGATCATGTCTTTCAGCTCCATGCGGTTGAGCTGAAGCACCGTGACCATTTGCACGAGCCCCGGCGTGAGTATCTGCTTTTGGTGAACTCCCAGGTGCAGCCGTTGCGAAAGCGAACTCATCGGTCTTCAGTTTAGCACCGCAATAGCGCTTCGCCGGCGCAGCAATTTTCGGAGTTTAGGCCGTTTTTTCGGCGATATAACCGCGGAAAAACTAGGTTACGAGTACTGGTGGGAAATAGAAATTCTCGCCCAAATAGATCCGGCGGACTTCCGGGTCGTTACCCAGCGACTCGGGAGATCCGACGCGGAAAATGCGCCCGCTGCTGATGATATAAGCCCGATCCGTGACCGCCAGCGTCTCTCGGACGTTATGGTCGGTCACCAGTATCCCAATTCCCTTGCGCTTCAGATCTGAAATGATTCGCTGCAATTCCAGCACCTGAATGGGATCAATTCCGGAAAATGGCTCATCGAGCAAAATGAAATCCGGCTGCAGAACCAAGGATCGCGCAATTTCGACGCGACGCCGCTCGCCGCCCGACAGCATGTAACCCTTGCTGTGACGGACAGTCTCCAGTCCCAGGTCGTCGATCAGGCTCTGCATGCGTTCGCGGCGTTCCCGTCCATTCAGAGGAAGCGTTTGCAAAATCGCCATCAGATTGTCTTCCACGCTGAGCTTGCGGAACACTGACGCCTCCTGCGGCAGGTAACTGACTCCGCGCCGCGCTCGCAGATACATCGGAAGTTCGGTAATCGGCTGATCGTCTAAAAGCACCTCTCCCGATTCAGGGCTGATGAGTCCCACGATGATGTAGAAAGAGGTTGTCTTGCCCGCGCCATTCGGCCCCAGCAACCCCACTACTTCGCCCTGTTCCACGCGAACCGTTACGTTATCCACGACTCTGCGACCGTTGTACGATTTCGAGATTTCAACGGTCTGCAGAGTTCTGGCGCGTTTCGAAGAGGCCACTACGTTTTGATTCCTGCTAGGTCGGTTGTGACGTCACCGGCATCACACATGTCCTATCATACGCGGTGAATGGAAACCCCGTTTCCGCGCCTGAGCCGTGCCGCCGTCATGATGGGCGCCCTCGTTGTCGCGCTCAGTTGCTTCCGCCTTGCGCACGTTCATCTGTTATGGGCCGATGAGGATTACCATCTTGCTGCGGCCATTCAAATCCTGAACGGCAAGATTCCCTATCGCGATTTCTGGTACGACAAGCCGCCTCTGAGCGCACTCTATTACCTCCTCGCCGGCGGCTGCTTCGGCTGGCCGTTGCGGCTCCTCGATGCAGCTTATATTTTGGCGGCCTGTGCTCTCGCCTACCGGCTCGCGCGCTCTTGGTGGGATGAAGCCGAAGGTTCCGCCGCGGCACTGCTGCTCGCCTTCTTTACGACTTTTTACCTCCCTTCGACCGTCATTCCGTTTGCGGCCGATGCCCTCATGCTGGTTCCCCATCTGGCGGCGATCTATTGCGCTTGGCGAAAGCGGCCGCAATGGGCGGGAGTGTGGGCGGGCGTGGCCTTCCTCGTGAATGCAAAGGCGCTATTCGTGCTTGCCGTCTGCGCTCTTTGGTTGTGGCCCGAATGGCTCCTGTTGTTCGCTGGATTCGCTGTTCCAACCGGCGCAGGTCTCTTGTGGGCGCTGCTTTCCGGAGCCTGGCCTGGCTATCTCGAGCAGGTTTGGCGTTGGGGTCTTCTGTACGCGGAGGGATCGCCCGTTGTCCACCCGGGAAGGCTCGGTTTCCTTCGAACCGCCGATTGGCTGGGCTTCCATGCCGCGCTCGCACTCGCCGCCGCCTTCGCCCTCACACGTGTGACTCGCCGTGAACGCTGGAAGCTCTCCTCTTGGCTCATCCTCTCCTTCGCCGCAGTCTGCCTGGGAACCCGCTTTGCGCCGCATTACTTCTTCCAGCTACTGCCGCCCATGCTGATTGCCTCCTCACGCGGCATCGTCCTTGCTTTACGCGAGTACAGAAGACCGGCGGTGGTCGTGCTCGCGGTGGCTCTGCTGGTCCCGTTGATCCGCTTCGCGCCGCGCTACGCATCGCTCGCTTACGACGACCTCAACCGTCGCGAGCCGCATTGGTCCGATGTCGTGCTCGATCTCGATAGCCAGGAGGTCGCGCGTAAGATACGGCCGCTCGGCAAGTCCGGCGACACGCTGTTCGTCTGGGGTTACCGCCCCGACATTTACGTCTACACCCGCATGATCCCGCCCGGCCTGTTCTGGGATTCGCAACCGCTGACGGGCGTACCCGCCGACCGCCATTTAACCGCGACAACTGCCATCTACGGAGGGCCCGCGGCGGCAAATCGTCAAAGGCTGATCCGCTCCCATCCGGAATTTCTCGTCGACGGCCTCGGCCTCCTGAATCCGAAACTCAAACCCGGCGCCTATCCGGAGTTGCAACGCTGGCTGGCAGGCTACAAACTCATCGGTCGCACCAAGCTGTCTTTGATTTTCCGCAGGATCGACTAGCTCTTCGAAGACAACGCTGCAACGGCCCTCCCCCGCGCAGCGTCTTAGGAGGCGATTATGCGCCCAATCCTGTGCCTCGCGGTAATAATCGCGCTAACCGGCTGCGCGTCGCGATCCGTGCGGGTGCCCGCAACGACGCCAACCGTTGCTCTGCGCGCACCCTACCTCGATCTCGAACCCGGCTGGCGGCTGCGTGTCGTCACGCCGCTGACCAAATCCGGAACCTATCGCCCGGAGATCGGAAATCAACAGCAGAACGGTAACACGATGACGCTCTCTTTAGGCGACGATTTCATCGGCTACGAAACCGCGTATTATGCCGTTCAACCACGCGGTAGAACGGGCGTGCGCATCGCATTCACCTCGGCCGCGGACACCCGGAACGGAATCACAATCGCTCAGCCACATCCCAGTCGACGGCTGTTCGAGCTTCCACGCGGCGCCAGGTATGTCCGGCTCCTCTATCTGAAGCGGGTAAGCCAAACCGATCATGACATGGCCGTGTTGGCTTCCGATCAGCGGACTCTATTGGCGCAATCGACTGCTCAGGTCCAGGCCGATCCGCGCGCCTGCGAAAACTTGCGCCACACTTTCTGCTCCTGGATTCCCGCCGGCATCGCCGTGCGCGCCGAAGTGCTGGAAACTATCCGCGGTAGCGAGCAGTGGATGCCCGCGCGCTGATAGCCGATCGGCTACTTCTTCTTCATCTGCGTGTACGCCAGTTGCTTCTTTTCGCCCTCGACAACAAGCCGGTCCGTATCGTCGTAGTAGGTGAGCTTGTGGCCCTTGGTCACGCCTTTATAGCTATCCACCATCTGCGGAGTACCACCGCTCAGTTCCACCTTGTTCTCTTTCGTGTAGTACTCGCAATGCATGGCAGTGCCGGTGCGCGTCCGGTTCGCCGCCACCACGTGGTAGATGCTCACATCTCCGTCGGCTACCGCATGGTCGAGCGACGATTGGTCGCTGTTAGCGCTGCTTTTCGGCGTCAGATACGCAAGCAGCTCCTTACTCGTCACCGTCATCTTCCCGCGAATCAGCTTCACGCCGCCGGTGTAGTGGGCAATCCGTGTGTCATCCCGGTAAAATACCTCCGGCGCGCGCACGATGGTGAAGATCGGAGCCTTTCCGGCATCGGCGCCGCTCTCCGGCTGCGACGCCTTCGCACTCGCGCTCTGATCTGGCGCTGTGCCCGGCGCTTTGTTGTCTACCAGTTCGCTGACTACGTTGCCCACCGCGTGCAGCGATTGCGCGTCGCGGTCCACGTCGATCTCGTTTGCCGATATGCGGTTCGCCCCCTGCCACATCACCGCGTGACCCTCATACAGAACTTTCGTGTTGTTGTCGCGCGTCTGCATGTTGTCGGCTTGTGCGTCCATCGCCTTGGTATCGTCCAGCATCGAAGTGCCGGGCTTCTGATTCCTGTCCGGCTCATGCGTCGAAACTACGTGCCCGGTCGCGTTCATGTCGCCGTTCGCCTGATTCATGACGATCTGGTCCGCAATCGCCGATCCCGTATCGTCCAGCACATGCGCTGAATCGGTCAGCGTGATGCGATTGATGTTCTGCTCCACCAGCGCTTTTTTCGCCCACGCCTTCCGCACGCCTTCTTCGTAACGGAAATTGCCCGCCTGCTCGATCGTCGCTACCTGGTTCGAGTTCGGCGTGAACTTCGCCGTCATCTCGTCGCTCCAGGTAAGCGCTGGCGGCGTTCCCGTGGCTCGCCCTCCCGGCGCCCCGCCCGTTTGCAACGGCGCAACTCGCACCGTCGAAACCGGCTTATCGGTATGCGTCGCCACGTTCCATGCCCGAAACGTGTCCACATAACTGCCTTCCCCATAAATGACCCGCAACCGGGAGCAGTCCACGATGCGATGCGCTTGGTCCGCGCGGTTCGGTTTAAATTCCAGTTGAGCCTGCGAGGAAGTACGAATCTCCTGCACCTCCCGGCCCCCCGGTTTCATTTCAAGCTCGATATGTTCACTGCGCAAAATCCGCGTCTCGGCCAACTGCACGCCCGGCTGCGGCAGCGGCGCCGATTCCGCCACCGCGTGCCCGTCCGCCAACACCAGGTGTAGATCGCTGTTTTCCTGCGTCTGTCCATTCGCTTGCTGTTTAGTACTTACCGCGAATCGCAGGTCGGCCCGGTTCCCCGTCAGAGTCGTTCGCGATCCCGGCTCGCTCGCCACAACTCTGGCGTTGTTCTCGCCAATGATGTTCACTAGGTTCCCATCGTCATCGAACAGACCCGTCATCTTATCCGCGGAATAGGTAGTATGCCGGTCTTCGCGATCGTCTTGCCCCGAACCGTGATCGCCCACAATCTGGCGCAGTCTGCCGTCGTCCAACGTCACCACCGGATTCTGCGCTTCAATGGTCGTCGATTGACGCTGCATCTTCGCCGATGGCGTGAGATAAATCTTCTGCTCGGCTTCTTTGTAAACCAGATCAGCCGACTCGATGTGCATCCGGTTTTCTGGCGGCCCATCGCCCACCCAATTCAGTGTGACCTTCGATTTCAGATGCAACACCTTCGTGTTTGGGTCGTACTCGGCCCCCACCGCCTGCCCATCGCCCTTGGGGAACACAAACGCCGCCGGCTCATCCGTGCTCGCCTTCCCCGTTTTGGTCTCGTAAGTAACGCCTGAGGTAATCACTCGAACCCGCTTCGCCGCTTCGTCCTTGTTTTCAGCGTCCTTATCGGAAGGCACGTTCATCATGATCGTGACCTGCCCGTCCGATCTCAACAACCCGGATCGCTCATCGAAAAACCCCTTGCCGCACTGTACATACGTATAGTTCGACGCGGCCTTGTTGTACAGCCGCAACGCTAGGCCGTGTATCTCGAGCGTCGAAGGGTCGTGTGTCGCCTGCGCCGAATCCGCTCTCAATCGAACCATCGGCCTGCCGGTCTCCGGATCGTCTTTGTCGTAGCGCCAGCCGTTCGGCGATTTTGCTTCGTAGCCCACCGCGATCTGCGGAACCGGCGTGACATGCGCTCTCCGCGCCTTCTCAATGCGCAGCTTCAGGGTGTAGCCAACGCCACCGATGACCAGCAGCGCGGCGAGAGCCAGAACAACGGAAATACGCTGCATGGGTCTATGCCCTCACAATACCAGTGGCCACCTAGATAGGAGCAACCGAAAGAAATGTGAGCAGATCGCGCTAAAGGTTGGAGTGCTAGAACGAAAAGCCTATGTACCTCAACAACTTGTATTTCCTGCTTGTCACTCTATCCCTGAGTGTGCTAAAACTACGTCTGGGCCTGTCGGGCTTCCGATAGCCCGATCTAATTCTAGGTTTAGTGTTACACACTGGAGGTTTTAAGTATGGAAATTCGACCGCTACACGACCGCGTCGTAGTCAAACGGATCGAAGAAGGCGAGACCATGCAAGGCGGTCTCTACATCCCCGATTCGGCAAAGGAAAAGCCGCAACAGGGCGAAGTGGTCGCTGTCGGCAAGGGCAAGCGCACCGATGAAGGAAAACTGCTTCCCATGGATGTGCAGGCAGGCGACCGTATCCTCTTCGGCAAGTATTCCGGTAGCGATATCAAGCTGGATGGCAACGAGTACCTGATCATGCGTGAGGACGAGATCCTCGGCGTGTTCACCAATGGTGCTTCAAACGGTTCCTCGGCAAAGGCAAAGTAGGAGAAAGATAGCAATATGGCTGCAAAACAAATTGTTTATAGCGAAAATTCGCGTCAAGCGATTCTTCGTGGTGTCAATCAGCTCGCCGACGCCGTGAAGGTCACCCTCGGTCCCAAGGGCCGCAACGTAGTTCTTGAAAAGAAGTTCGGCGGACCCACCATCACCAAAGACGGTGTGACGGTCGCCAAGGAAGTCGAGCTGAAGGATCCGCTCGAAAACATGGGCGCCCAGATGGTGCGTGAGGTTGCATCGAAGACCTCCGACATCGCCGGTGACGGTACCACCACCGCGACCATCCTGGCCCAAGGCATTTTCCGCGAGGGCGTGAAGTCCGTCGCTTCGGGCGCCAACCCGATGGCTCTCAAGCGCGGTATCGAAAAGGCTGTTGCGGCAGTTGTCGACGAAGTGAAGAAGTTCTCCAAACCCGTGTCCGGCGATGCCATCGCGCAGGTCGGCACCATTTCCGCGAACGGCGATGCCACTATCGGCAACATCATTGCCGAGGCGATGAAGAAGGTTGGCAAAGACGGCGTCATTACCGTTGAAGAGTCCAAAACCATGGTCACTGAGCTGCAAACGGTAGACGGCATGCAGTTTGATCGCGGTTATCTCTCGCCTTACTTCGTCAGCGATCCCGATCGTATGGAAGCGGTTCTCGAGGATCCCTACATCCTCATCCACGAGAAAAAGATCAGCAATATGAAGGATCTTCTTCCGCTGCTCGAGCAGATCGCTCGTTCCGGCAAGCCGCTGCTGCTGATTGCCGAAGAAGTGGAAGGCGAAGCTCTGGCAACGCTGGTTGTCAACAAGCTGCGCGGCACTCTCAATGCCTGCGCCGTAAAGGCTCCTGGTTTCGGCGATCGCCGCAAAGCGATGCTCGAAGACATCGCGGTCCTGACCGGTGGCAAGGCTCTCATGGAAGAGACCGGCATCAAACTGGAAGGTGTTCGCCTCGAAGATCTCGGCCGTGCCAAGCGCGTCACCGTGGACAAGGACAACACCACCATCATTGATGGTGCGGGTACTCAGAAGACCATCGAAGGGCGCATCAAGCAGCTTCGCAATCAAATCGAGGAGACCACCTCCGACTACGATCGCGAAAAACTGCAGGAGCGCTTGGCGAAGCTGGCCGGCGGCGTTGCCGTCATCAAGGTTGGTGCCGCCACCGAAACCGAGATGAAGGAGAAGAAGGCCCGCGTCGAAGACGCTCTGCACGCCACTCGTGCAGCCGTCGAAGAGGGAATCGTTCCCGGCGGGGGCGTCGCGCTTCTCCGGGCTGGCAAAACTCTCCACGGTTTGAAGGCCGAAGGGGACGAGCAGATCGGCATCGACATCATCCGTCGGGCCACCGAAGAGCCACTCCGCCAAATCGTTGGCAACGCCGGCTACGAAGGCGCGATCGTGCTCGAGAAAGTTCGCTCGAACGATGACAATAACTACGGATTCAACGCCCAGACTGGCCAGTACGAAGACCTGGTGAAATCCGGCGTCATCGATCCGACCAAAGTCACTCGCTCCGCTCTGCAGCACGCGGCTTCCATCAGCGCTCTCATGCTGACCACCGAAGCCATGATCTGCGAGATCCCGGAAAAGAAGGCGCCCGCTGGACCTCCCGGCGGTGGCCACGGCCCCGAGATGGATTACTAATCCATCATCGTTTCAATTCAAACATCAAAAGCGATTTGCCCGCTCGGCTCCTCCGGGCGGGCTTTTTGTTCCTGGCCCCCGGTGCGCTAGAATTTGCTGCGCCGGCAACTCCGCCAAGATACGAAACCGAGGGGAGGCGTCAGTAGCAGCAGCGTGCTGGGTTCGGGCACAGCTTCCGCGGTAATCACCACCTCTCCGGCGGGCTGATTGTAGGAGACGACGAAATATCCCTGCCCATTGTCGAATGCGTCCCACGTGACGTCGCTGAAGGTGCCGCTCAAGTCTCCCGGAGCAGTAGTCAGAATCGTAAACGACTCGCCCAGCGCTGGGGTGAAGCCGTTCTGCAACATAATGTCCAATGTGCCATCTAAGCTCACCTGATAACCACCTTCTGTGTTTCCGGGTAACGGCCATGGACCCGCGACAATCGTTCCGTACCTTGAGCTTCCGCGGAGCACCTCATCCAGAACGCCATCGGCGAATTGGTTATACCCCAAGACGGCGGGAGTGCCCGTCCCCACCGTGAGACCAGCAGTCTGCTCCAGGCCCAGACTACAACACGAATTCGAGAGGTAGATCGTCCCTGCGTTCTGTAAAGTCTTGACACTTGCTCCGCCTCCTATCAAGGAAGTGGTTCCGTTATTAACCAGAGTCGAAGCAGTGACATTGGACCAACTGTAAATTTGCCCGTTATTGACAAGCGCGCCGAGCGACGTGGCGGGGCCGTTGGTTGGCTGTAACGGCAACGTAATGGGTGGCGGGCAGCTATTAAAGGCGCCGAAGCATCTGCTGTACCCCAGGAGCATCACGCCACCTTGCTGACTGGTCAGTGTTCCGCTAACACTGAACTGGCTGGTCCCGGAAGGCGAAACCAGGACCATTTCCGGAGATGCCGTTGTGAGATTCCCTCCCACTGTTAGCGATCCCGCTAAGTTGACAAGAGCGGAACTGCCTATATTGAGGTCGCCGCCGACAAAGAGGGAGCCCGGCCCGCTGACAGGCGGCGTCCCCAACCCCGGGATGAGGAGGAGATTGCCATTGACTGTTGCTCCGTTGGCCACGCTGAGCGATGGCGCCGGGCCGGAACCCGACCCCGTCAAAGCAGCTCCGCTGTCGAGCGTCAACGTATTGATCGTCGGACTTGTATCCAGCGCCACGAAGCCCGAGGACCCGACCGTTACATCGTACGCCGTTCCTGCCGAATTGTTTGGAACCGTTGGAGGTGTCCAATTGGACGCAACGCTCCAGTTTCCAAATCCACCGTTCCAGTTTGAGACCGTGTCAGCGTAAGCGCCGCTGGCGCCCGGCAATGCAATCAGTACTGCTGGGAAGAAGAGTTTCCATGCCCGCATTTTCTTCTCCTCCGACCGCGAGTTTTCGTGCTGCCTGCTCTACGCAAATCCGGCACGATTGAAAGTTAGATCCCATGCGAGGCCCGAGCAGACAAAACGAGGCGTTTCTGAAAGTACTCGCGATGGATGCCCTCGGTACGATTCACCGTTCGCTCTCCGCTCATCCGTGCGGATTTTCTGTCATTTTGCCGACCGATTCGCTAGAATTTAGGCCTCGTCATGATGCCTTCCGAGGGAGCCCATCTCGGCCCATACGAACTCGTCGCGCCCGTTGCTTCCGGGGGCATGGGGGAGGTCTGGACTGCCCGCGATACACGGCTCGACCGCACGGTTGCCATCAAATTTCTAAAGGACGGCTTTTCGACGCACTTCCAGCGCGAGGCCCGCGCGATTTCCGCCCTGAATCATCCGCACATCTGTACGCTCTATGATGTCGGCGAGAACTATCTCGTCATGGAGTATGTGGAGGGCTGGCCCGCCAAAGGCCCGTTGCCGCTCGAAGAAGCGCTTCGCTACGCAATCCAGATCGCCGATGCGCTCGGGGCCGCTCATCGCCGCGGGATTGTCCACCGCGATCTCAAGCCCGCCAATATTCTACTGACCAACTCCGGCGCGAAGCTGCTTGATTTCGGACTCGCCAAAACGCAGTGGCCCAGCGAGGAATCCGGCGACATGGCGACTATCGTCGACGACCAAACCACCATGGCCGGAACCCCGCAGTACATGTCGCCCGAGCAGGCCGAAGGCAGCCAGGTTGACGCCCGTTCCGATATTTTCAGCTTCGGCGCCGTCTTCTACGAAATGCTGACTGGTCGCGGCGCCTTTCACCGCGAGTCCCGCGCTGCAACCTTTGCCGCCATTCTCCGTGACGAGCCCGGCTCGCCCCGCACCACGCCCGAAGTTGAAAATGTCGTCGCTCGCTGCCTGCGTAAGCAAGCCTCTGAGCGGTTTCAATCTATGCCGGAACTGAAAGCCGCGCTCGAGCACGCCGCTGCCCATCTCAGAGCGCAGCCGGAAGCCTCCATCGCTGTTCTGCCGTTCGCAAACCTAAGTTCCGACAAGGAGAATGAGTACTTCAGCGACGGTCTCGCCGAAGAGATCATCAACGCGCTGACCAGCGTCCCCGGCCTGAAAGTCACGGCGAGAACTTCCGCATTTGCCTTTCGTGGCAAAGAGCAGGATGTCCGAAGCATCGGCGAAGCCTTGAATGTCCGTACCGTTCTCGAAGGTAGCGTTCGCCGATCCGGGACGCGCATGCGGGTCTCGGCGCAGCTGGTCGATGCCGCCAACGGTTATCACCTCTGGAGCGAGCGCTACGATCGCGAGATGACCGACATCTTCGCCCTGCAGAACGAGATCTCCCAGGCCATGCTGGCCAAGCTGAGGCCCAAGCTTTCAACCGAACAGGTGATGCGTAAACAAGCTACCGCCAACCTGGATGCCTATCACGAATACCTCAAAGGCGTTTACCACTTGGCCCGCCAAACGCCCGAAAGTGCCGTGCAGGCGCGTCGGCACTTCGAGCAGGCGATCGCCCTGGATCCGGCCTACGCGCACGCCCACGCAGGTTTGGGAGATTATTTTTTCCTTCTTGCGCTGAATGGCGTCGCCCCTGCGCGCGAGGTCATCCCTTCCGCCAAGTCGGCCTTGCACCGCGCCCTTGAGTTGGATGAGAATCTTTCAGACGCCCACGCGAGTATGGGCATCATCGCCGTCACCTGGGAGTACGACGCGCAAGCAGCCCGCCATCATTTTCTGAAAGCCTTCGCGAATCCGCCACTCTCCGCGCGCGTGCGCTATCGCAGCGCGTTATATGGCCTCCTCGCGTCCGGACGCACTTCCGAAGCCATCCAGCAAATGGAGTACGCAGTCGCGCAGGATCCGCTCTCGAGCCTGGCCACCAGCATCCTCGCGTATGCATTCTATGTAGCGGGCTTCCCCGACCGTGCCGTTGTCGAATTGAACAAAGCCATAGAATTCGACCGGGGACAATGGCTGGCCTATTTCGTTCTGGGGCTCACGCATGCAATCGCCGGACGCCTCGGCGAAGCGGTGGCAGCTCTCGAAAAAGGTCACCAGGTCGTACCCTGGCAGTCCTGGACCGCTGGTATCCTCGCCGGCACCTGTGCGCTCCTGGGGCAGAACAGCCGGGCCGCGATGCTTATGGAACAGGTTGCCAGTCGCCCCAACGGTGCCGCTTTGGGTTTCGCGACCTTCCACACCGCCTGCTCCGATTTTGACCGCGCGGTGGAGTATTTCGAAAAAGCGATCGACGAGCGCGATCCCATGGCCATATTCGTCGCCGTTGATCCTTTCTGGCAGGGAGTTCGTTCGCACCCGCGTGGCCGCGAACTGGTCCGGCGCATGAATCTTCCCATCTCCGGCCTCGCCCTCGGAACCGCAAGCCGCGGCTAGTTACGAAGCTTTTTTCGAGCTGGACCTTTTCGAGCTGGATCTTTTCGAGCTGGATCTTTTCGAGTTCGACTTCTTCGAACCGCTCTTCTTCGCGGAACTCTTC
>JAVKSW010000023.1:0-14134 GCA_039583505.1 Bryobacteraceae bacterium
GCCGCTGTGCAACATGCCCTGGATGGCAAAAACGTTGTGATCGTAACGCCGACGGCGAGCGGAAAAACATTCTGTTATAACCTGCCCGTGGTTCAGGCGATCCTTGCGGACCCCTCCGCTCGTGCCCTGTTTCTCTTTCCCACCAAGGCCCTTGCCGAAGATCAACGGCTTGAACTCGAGCGGCTCAACGAAGCCATCGGCAGCCCGCTTTCCTGTCACACCTACGACGGGGACACGCCCCAGGACGCCCGCCGCGCCATTCGCGAACGAGCGAATATCGTTCTCACAAATCCGGACATGCTCCACACCGGCATACTTCCCCACCACACGAAGTGGGTAAAGCTGTTCGAGAATCTGAAGTATTTCGTCATTGATGAGCTGCATTATTATCGCGGTGTCTACGGCAGTCATCTCGCAAACGTCTTGCGTCGCCTGAAGCGCATTTGCGAATTCTACGGTTCGAAGCCGCAATTCATCTGCTGCTCGGCAACCATTGCAAATCCAAAGAGCCTGGCGCAGGCGATTACAAATGAGCCGTTCGAACTCGTCGATGAAACTGGTGCTCCGTCCGGTGATAGGTACTTCATCTTTTACAATCCTCCAGTCGTCAATCGCCAATTGGGTATACGGCGCAGTTATCTGCACGAGTCCCGTAGAATTGCACTCGAATTTATCCGGCAGCATCAGCAGACGCTCGTGTTTGCGAACAGCCGCTTGGCAACCGAAGTCCTTACCACCTACCTGAAAGACGGCTGTTCGCAGTTTCCTTTCTCTCAGGAAGCGGTTCGCGGATATCGCGGCGGCTATCTCCCTAAAGAGCGGCGCCACATAGAGCAGGGCCTGCGCAGCGGTGCTATTCGCGCCGTCGTCGCCACGAATGCGCTGGAGTTGGGCATCGACATTGGTGCGCTAGATACGGTCGTGCTTGCCGGTTACCCGGGAAACATCGCTTCCACCTGGCAGAGGGTCGGCCGTGCGGGACGCCGTCAATCTTCCTCCCTCGCGGTTTTAGTCGCTTCCAGTGCGCCGTTAGATCAGTACATCCTCGAGCATCCCGACTACTTCTTCGGGCGCTCGCCGGAAGAAGCGCACATCAATGCCGATAACCTCGAAATCCTGCTGAACCATTTGAAATGCGCGGTTTTCGAGCTGCCGATTCGGGATGGAGAGCAGTTCGGGCAACACGACACCTCCAAGCTCTGCAGCTTTTTGGCCGAAGAGTTGCGCCTGCTGCATCATTCGGGCGATTGCTGGCACTGGGTGAGCGATAGTTATCCGGCCGACGCGGTCAGCCTGCGTGCCGTAACCAGCGACAACTTCGTGGTGGTCGATATCACTGACGATCACCGGATCATCGGCGAAGTGGATTTCCCCTCGGCGCTGACCACCCTGCACGAAAAGGCGATCTATCTGCACGACGCGCGGCAGTTTCAAGTCGAAAAGCTCGACTACGACGGACGCAAAGCGTTCGTCCGCCGCGTGGATTCCGATTATTTTACCGACGCCATCGTTTACACGCAGATGAGCGAATTGGCGCAGTTTGAAGCGGCTGATGTGCCCGGTGATTCCAAAGCGCGATCGGCGCATGGCGAGGTGCGCGTCAAGCGCCAGGTAGTCGGCTTCAAAAAAATCAGGTTCTATACGCTCGAAAACATCGGCGCCGGCAATCTTTCGCTTCCCGAGCAGGAAATGCACACCACCGCTTTTTGGCTGCACTTCGCCGCCGGCTTCTTCGATGATTTCGATTCCTATTCAACTGCCGAGCTTCAGGACGCGCTTCGAGGCTTGGGCAATGTTCTCGAAACCGTCGCTGCTGTGCTCCTGCTGAGCGACCCCCGTGACATCGCTGTCGCCGTCCTGGACGACTCGGAGAAAATGCACACGGGGTTCGAGCCGGACGTAGTTCTCTATGACAACTATCCGGGTGGAATCGGCCAGAGCGATCCGCTCTTTCGCCGCCGCAAGGAGTTGATGAGCGCTGCCTTGGAACTGGCGACCGGCTGTCCATGCGATTCGGGTTGTCCAAGCTGCGTAGGGCCCCACAACGAAATCGGCAGGCGCGGGAAAGAGGGCGCTATAAAGATTCTGCGAAAGACACTAGGCGCGGGTTGAGCTACTCGCCCTTCGCCGGCTCATTGTCCTCCGGGAACACCGCATATCCGGATGGAGCAGGGTAGAGGTTCTTCAGAAGATTGAGCCGCTTGCGGAGATGGCGGCTCGGCAGTTGCCGCGGTCCGGTTTCCACATCGATATCGCAGCAGATTCCATGCAGATACAAGGTTAACGTGTCGATAAACGACTGCCGCACGTAGTTGCCGAACAGAGGACTTTCTCGCTTCACGTTGCTTTGGCGCCGCAGCAGGCTCTGCTTGGCCTGCCAGCTCTCGTCGTCCACCTCGCCGTGCACGCTGGCGGTGAGTTCCTCCCGAATCATTCCCTTGTAGCTCGACGCTGCCTCCGTCGACCATTTCTCGGCTACCAGCGCTGCCAGCCGGCGATACAGCCGGTAATGGTATTCGGCTACGTCCTGCTCTTTAAGCGCGAACACAAGCACGGTTTCGTTTTCAAAGCTGACTTGCGAAGTCCATGACTGGCGGCCTTCCATCGGCCGTTGGTCCACGACAAAATCGCCCACTTTCTCCAGTGCGGCGCGGCTCCTTCTCTTGGTCCCGCTACCGCGCTCGCCGCACCGCTCCAAATACGGAACCAGCAGAATGGAGATGCGAGGCAACATCGCAGCCAGAGAGGGAGGCAGCGCGGCGACCGGCTCCTCCAGATATTCCTTGACCACTTCCTCGCTCATGGGCACGGACGCACAAAAATACCCGAAGGTGTTGCTCAGGGGGATGACTTCGCCCCTGAAGCGCTCGGCAAATTGACCGACACTGACCCTGGACAGACTCGTTTGAGCCGCATTGGCCGCACTCGGCTCGCGTTGCGTGGGCATCTATTTTTTCGACCTCGATTCTAGCAGAGAGAGTTCCGCGCAAATCCTGGCGAGACGCCGGAACAGGGCCTGGCGCGCCGTGTACCGCGAGCCCAGTTTCCACTGCTACACTTGAGGAAACGCAGTGCAGTTTCTGGTGTCCGCGGGCGAAACGTCGGGCGATTTGTATGCCTCGGGCGTAGTTTCCCACCTTTCTAACCTGTGTCCCCCAGCGGAGTTTTACGGCTGTACAGGGCCAAGGCTCAAAGCGGCCGGCGTCAGGACCATCGTTGATTCGGCGAGTCTGGCGGTCGTTGGATTAGCTGAAGTCGTCGGTCACCTGCCGCGGATCTACGGCGAGTTTCGTAAACTGATCCATTTTGCCGAACAGCACCGGCCCGACGCCGCGATCCTGACCGACAGCCCCGATTTTCATTTACGCCTCGCCCGCCACCTGAAGAGATTGAAGGTGCCCGTCTTCTATCTGGTTGCGCCCCAGGTGTGGGCCTGGCGGCAAGGACGGGTGAAATCGATTCGCGAACTGGTAGACAAACTGTTTTGCCTTTTCCCATTTGAGGAAGCATGGTTTCGTGAGCGCGGCGTGGATGCAACCTATATAGGTCACCCGCTCGCCCGAATGGCCCGTGCGAAGCTGTCGCGGGACGAGTTTTTCGACCGTCACCGCTTGGCTAAAGATTCGCAAATGCTGACTCTGCTGCCCGGCAGTCGCGTGGGAGAGGCACGACGCCACCTCCCGATTCTGCTCGAAACGGTCGCCGCCCTTCGCCAGCGGTTCGCCCTTTCTGCTGTTTTGGCCACCCCGCAAGGATTCCGCGCCGAGTCCGCTTTTTCAACATTTCGGGAACGCATGCAGGCGCTATCCATCAAAGTAGTAGAAAACGAGACCTGGGATTGCATCGCCCACGCGGACTTGGCCTTGGCTGCAAGTGGAACCGTCACCATAGAGGCAGCCGTGCTGGGTACTCCGATGGTGACCTTTTATAAGGTCAACCCGCTGAGCTGGTACGGCGGGCGGCATCTGGTGAAAGTCCCGTTCCTTTCCATGGTGAATCTCATTGCGCAGCGTCAGATTGTCCCCGAACTCATCCAACACGACATGACCCCCGCGAAAATGACGTCGGCAGCCGTAGAACTGCTTTCAAGCCCCGTTCGGTTGGAGCGCATGCGAGCGGATCTCGCAGGAGTTCGCCACTCGCTTACCGCCGAAGGAGATCCTCTACGCCGCGCCGCGGAGCTGATTGCGGGCGCTTGTCAAGCAATATTCGATGCACCGGCGCGCCCCCAGGATCTGATCGAGGAGACAATAGGGTAATGATCCGCGGTTGTACATGGACAGTTCTTCTCCTCGCTCTTGCGGCTAGTCTTTCGGCGCAAGAGAAGCGGTCGCACATCCAAGTGCAGAACTATACCATCGACGCCGACATTAATCCTCGTACGCAATCGATCACCGCTACTGCAAAGATCAACTTTACACCGCTCGAGGCTGCCAATGATGCCACCTTCGAACTGAACAATGCCTTGACCGTGTCCAAGGCAGTGGATGAGCAGGGCCACACGCTGCAAACTTCGCGCTCCGCTCAGGATTTCACGGTAAAGGTTACCTTTCCCACTGGTCTGGTGAAGAGCCAGAAGGGCCAGCTTTCGATCAGTTACGACGGGAAGCTCACCGGCAATGAGGATTCGCCGGTCTCTGGAATCAAATTCGCCGCACTGCATCCGGAGTTTGGGTTTCTGCTGTACCCCGCGCGTTGGTTCCCCGTCAGTGGGTACACGGTAGACCGGTTTACCGCCGATCTGCACATTACTACCCCTTCGGAATACCGGGTCATCGCCAGCGGCGATGCAAAAACGGAGCGCACCGCCAATGGGGGAACAATTTATTCATTTCACTACGACAAGCCTAGTTTCCCCGGCAGCCTGGCGATTGTAAAGAATGATCCCGTACGAGTTTCCTCCCAGGGGATCAATACGCAAGTGTTTTTTCGCGATCAGCAGGCGGGGGCGGCGCAGACGTACGGCGACGAGACCGGCAAGATTATGACGTTTTTCACGTCCGAGTACGGCCTTGCTCCCCAAGCGAATTTGAGCCTCGTCGAAACGGAAGCGGGCGCTGTGAACGGTTACTCGGCGCCGGGTGTTATCTTTCTCGCTCCCGGAGCAATCACCCAACAAGTGAATACCCGCGCGCTTGCCGACCAGCTTGCCCGGCAGTGGTGGGGCGTGCTGGTCTCGCCCGCGAGTCGTAATCATTTGTGGCTCGAGAATGGGCCGGCTCGCTATTCGGAGTTGTTGTACGTCGAACACGACGCTGGACCGGGTGCGATGGACGCGGAAATGAAAACGACTTACGTGGAGGCGCTGACGGTGAAGGACCCGCCCGTCCTGCAAGCTTCCCGGCTGGAAGATTATTCGCCTGAATACTGGGCCCTTACCGGAGCCAAGGGCGCCGCCATTCTCAACATGCTGCGAAACGTTGTGGGCGACGCGAATTTCAAAAAGGCATTGCATGCCTTCATGGATAAGTACGCCTGGCAGTCCGTCACGAGTGAAGACTTCCGCAAAATGATGGAGCAGGTCTCAGGCCAGGATCTGCGCTATTTCTTTATTCAATGGCTGGAATCCAGCGGTTCACCGGAATTCAAGCTTGAGTACACAGTGCTGCGCACTCAGAAGGGCTTCCGAGTGGTCGGCAAGATCGATCAGGATCTGGATACTTTCCGTATGCCGGTGGACCTGAGAATCGAAACCGAAGGCAACCCGGAAGACAAGCGGATTGAGGTCACCGGCACATCTTCGGAGTTCAGCGTCGACACGTTCGGCAAGCCTCGTAAACTTTCGCTTGATCCGAATCACGTCCTGCTTCGCCTGGATCCCAGCATCCAGGTCGCGGTCGCTATCCGTCGAGGCGAGCAGTTCGTCGAAATCAATGATTTCGCCAACGCTCTGAAGGAATACCAGAAAGCGCTTGAGGTTAACCGGAGCAGTTCGCTTGCCCATTACCGGATCGGCGAGCTTTTTTTCAAGCAGAATAACTTTCAGTCGGCGGCGAACGAATTTCGTTCCGCGATCAACGGCGACCTCGACCCCAGGTGGACCGAAGTGTGGGCGCATGTGAACCTCGGGAAAATATTCGACGTCACCGGACAGCGCGATCGCGCTGTCAACGAGTACAAACAAGCCATTCGCACGCACGACAACACCGCGGGTGCGCAACAGGAAGCCGCCCGTTACTCAACTAAGCCATACGAGCAGAAAGATTCTGAACTCAGTAGCAGGTAGCTGCCAAAAGCGTAGTATCCCTAGCAGATCTCCGGATATAGCGAGCAAATCCTAGGCTCGATGCATCAAATAAATAGCACAGTGGTACATACTCCCTGCACTAGTACTTTGAGTCTTCTGCTTCCTACTGGAACTGATTACTGCTGTAGCTTGAAAGGCCTGAACAGGTGATAACCTGAAGGTGCCCGCGAAGGGGGAATCTTGGACGAAAGATTGAAGGAGCTGATGCAAGAGCTTGGCAATGCTATCAACGAATCGCTCTCCGATTCGGATCGCATTGCGGGGGCCATCGGCGACATCAAGCGGGCTGGTTATGATGTTTTCCTGGTGCTCGAGGCAACCATCGGCTTCAACAAGCGCGAGGATGACGACGACTCCGACGGCGACGTCACTGACCACGATTCGCAGCAGCCGATCCACTTCGAGTCCGCGGGCAAGATCCGGCTTACCAGCCAAGACCAAAAATTTCTCCGCGCTCTCAAGATCTCTGTCGAAGAAGACCAGAAGTAGCAGCCTTTTTCGTAACGAGCAAGTCCGAACGTCCTCGGGTCATATCCGCGTTTCTTCAATAAATTCTTCGTTCGTCTCCTTGCTCGTCGGGGATGCCGCGCCAAGAAACATACAAATCGCCCTAGCCCCGTTCTAGACCTTTGTAGCGGATTCCGTTTACATTCGCCTCAATAGACGCCGCGCTGCGTTGAGATTCAGGGAGGTCTTTATGTTGAAGCGGTTTTGCGTGCTGCTGGCGACAGCAGCTCTCCTCTTTGTTCCGCACACTCAGGTGCTGGGGCAGGTGAACCCTACAGGAAACCTGACGGGGACCGTAACCGATTCGAGCGGCGCCGTAGTTCCGAACGCTGCAATCGATGTCACGGAAGCCTCGACGGGCACGAAATATCACGTCAAATCAGGCAATGACGGCCAGTTTTTTATCGGCAACATGCCGCCCGGTACCTACAATGTCGCCATCGCCTTGGCGGGTTTTCAAACGGGCGCCTATCAGGGTGTTCAGATAATCGTGGGTCAGACGTATGATCTGAAAGCCACGCTCCAGCCGGGCCAACTCACCTCCACCGTGACAGTTGAGGCGGGACAGCAAGTGCTCGAAACGAGTCAATCCTCTGTCGGACTTACGATCAGCGGCTCGGTCATCACGACCGTTCCGACCCCGTCGAACAGCGCGCTATATGGGTTGGCGCTGATGAGTCCTGACGTTCAGACCATAGGAGGGCCGCGTCAAAGCAGCGCCGATGGACTGCCCGGAGGCTCGGTGAACATCACCTACGACGGAATCTCCGCGCAGTGGCAGCCGGGCAAGTCAGGTGATCCTCTGTTCGCGATGATCAGCCCTAACATCGATGACGTCGCGGAGTTCACCATCTCCTCAGCGGCAAGCAGCGCGGCCGACACTGGGCAAGGCGCGGTTCAGCTCAAATTCGTAAGCCCTCGAGGAACGAACCAATTCCATGGCGGTGCCTGGGAATACTTTCGCAACGACTATCTCAATTCGAACTATTACTTCAATAATCTGGCGGGTCTGCCTCGCCAAACCATGCGCTACGACCAATTCGGCGGCAAAATTGGGGGGCCGATCTGGAAGGACAAGCTGTTTTTCTTCGTCGACCTAAGCGTTTGGCTGCGGCCGCAGGCAACGGCGAGGACGCGAACCATCTTGAGCCCTGATGCCGCTGGTGGGCTCTACACGTACTCCCCCGCTTTTATGCCGTCTTCCACGCCTTCCTGGGTGGCATGCAACAGTTCAGCGGGCACCTGCAGCGCCAATCTTCTGCAGATGGCTGCAGCAAACGGCGGCACAGCACGGGTCGATTCCCTGGTCGGGTCCGCACTCGGCGCTATGCAGGCCGCCACCCATGCGCCTGGTGTTCACATGCTCGCTGCTCCTTCGTTATATGAGCAGAACATCACATTCAACAACTCCGGCGCGTACACCCAGCAGATGCCCGATGTCAGGCTCGACTACAATATTTCCTCGAACCACTCGCTGGAGTTCGATTACCATCTCACCCGCTTCACACTGGCTCCCGATATCTTGAATGGCGACGATTATACCTACCCGGTCGCTCCCTTTAACACCAACCAGGGCGGCTATTATGCCGACCGGCAAATTGGCGCGATCGCCTGGCGCTGGAACATTCGACCCACCATGAGCAATGAGTTGCGCTTCGGCATTCAAACTGCTCCCGAGTCCTTCTCGCCGGACCTCAACCTCGGCGCTTATCCGGTCGCGAGCACTAATCTCGGCGCGCTTGCCATTCAGCCCGCGTTCCCCTCCGCTTTGGGGCTGACTGATCCATGGCTTCAAGTAAGTCCCACCCGCGACAATCCTTCCGTCGCGAACCTGATCGATAACCTGGTCTGGTCGAAGGGCAATCACAATTTTTCATTTGGCGTCAATGCCACCCGCGAGCACTTCAAGGACGCCAACTACGGTTCGGAATTCGGCACGGTGAACTTGGGCCTGGATGCAAGCGATCCCATGGCCGCTGCCTTTAACGGAACTAACTTGCCCGGCATGTCCGCTACTGACTTGAACATGTCTCAGCAGCTATACGGGTTGCTTACTGGCCGGATCACTTCGTATTCCGGTACCGTTGCCTTGAATCCGTCCACCCGTAGTTTCCAGACGGGGCGATACCAGGCCGACCTGTATCACCAAACGGACATGGGATTCTATTTCACCGACAGTTGGCGCTTCCGGCCGAATCTGACTCTCAACTACGGTCTCCGCTGGCAATACGAGGGCGTGCCCGTGGATGATTTGAACCAGTACTACACGGTGCAAGGTGGTTTGGCGGGTTTGTACGGTGTCTCTGGAGTGGGAAATCTGTTTGCACCCGGCGTGATGACCGGATCCACTCCGCAGTACGTTCTCGATAACGGGCGCCCCTGGTACAACAATTGGTACAACGGCTGGGCTCCGAGTGTCGGCTTTGCCTGGCAGCCATCGTTCGACAACTCCATTGCGAAGACCTTATTCGGAGGCGCTGGAAATACCGTTATGCGAGCCGGCTACTCTATCTCGTATTCGCAAGAAGGTTTGTCCAACTGGGTCGCGCTATCGAATCCGGGGTACACCGGATCGCAATACACTTCCGCGACAGCTCCCGGCGCGAATGTCGGCGCCGGCCAGTTCGCTGCGGGGTCCCTGGCTCTCCAGAGTCTTAACATTCCAACGCTGGCACAGACTCCGGGTACGTTCGGAAATGCGTTCGCGGCGGATCCCGCTTCGGGCCAGTCAGTCAATGTGGCCGATCCGAATTTGCACATGCCGCGGGTGCAGTCCTGGTCCGTTGGTATACAAAGGTCCATTGGCACGAACATGGCCATTGAGGTGCGCTATGTCGGCAATCACGCGGTCGGCCTGTGGGAAGACGAAAACCTGAACGAGGTTAATGTCTTTGAGAATGGTTTTCTCAGCGAATATAAAAACGCAGTGAACAATTTGAATATTTGCCAGGCCAACTCCGCTGCCTGCGTGGCGGCTCAAACGACTGCCGGTGTCTCTGCCTCCGCGGCGACTCCCCAGAATTTCGCAGACTTCGGCTTGCCTGGACAAAGTTCGTTGCCTATCTTCACAGCCTCTTTCAGCGGCAGCAAGAACGCCGCCGCCGGAGCAGCAACTCAAGCCAACAGTAACTTTGCAAGCGGAGCGTTTCTGACCCCACTGACCAACGGGCAGGCGGGTTCGGTCGCAACGATATTATCCGGTGCTGTTCCTACTCCCTATTCACCTGCACCCGGCGGCGTCAATACCGGTGTGCAGGCCACGTCCTCCGGCTTGAGTTATTGGCAGAATCTGATGGCCGCCGGCTATCCAAAGAATTTTTGGGTCGTCAATCCCGACGCAACCGGCGGAGCATATTATCTGCGCAACGGATTCCAATCGACTTACAATGCCATGGTCATCGATTTCCGCCGCCGTCCCGCCAAAGGATTAACCTTCGATGCGAACTACACTCTATCCCACGGGCTGACGGACGACTGGCAGCGCAATGGCAGCAACGCGATCGAGGACTTTGTCACGTTACGCGACCAGGGCCTGATGAAAGGCCCTTCTCCGTACGATATTCGCGACGCGGTCAAGATTTACATGACTTATGAATTTCCGTTCGGTGCCGGGCGGCGATGGTCCTCGTCACACAGCGTCGTAAACGCCGCGCTCGGAGGTTGGCAGTTCAACGCGTTCAATCGCTGGCAGAGCGGGCGGCCAACGCTGATCTTCGGAGGTCTTGGCGGGACGGTAAACCAGTACGACGGAGGCGTTAGTCTCCAGGGTCTCACCGGCGCTCAATTACAAAGTGAGCTTGGGGTTTACAAAACTCCCTCGCCGGCCCCCGGTGCAGTATGGTACGTCCCGCAGCAGTTGCTAGGGTCTGGAGGCCAGGGCATTAATACGGCGTCTTTAAACGCGTGCATGACTCCGGGACAGTTCTGCGAGCGCCTTTTTCTTTACGGGCCTTCCTTCTGGGATTGCGATTGGTCCATCGAGAAAATAACAAAAATTAAAGAGCACCTGACCTTTGATCTCCGATTGGAAGCCTTGAACGTGTTCAACACCGCAAACTTCCTTTGGGGAGACGCCTACAACGCCTCCGGTTTCTCTGCCGGTTCCAGCTTCTTTAGTACCGTTTCTGCAAACCTGCAAAATCCTGCGTTTGGGCGCGTTTTAACCGCGTATCAGGACTTGGATTCGACGGATAACGTCGGCGGCCGTATGGTCCAACTCGTTGCACGCTTCACTTTCTGATTCGGTTTGGACGCGAGCCACATTTCGTTTGTGATAAATCCTAGCTATTGTGGCCAACAGAAACACGGCACCCGGCTCGTTCTACGGCAGCCTCGTGAATACCCGGGTCATAGGTCCGTATGTCCTCACTGAACGCGCTTACCCGCCGTGGTTCAACACTCCCGAACACGACCACGCGCGAGCTCTGTTTTGTTTTGTCCTCGACGGATCTTATCGCGAAGTTCACGGCGGTAAGGAGGAACTGTGTAGTGCGGGAACTATGCTGTTCCATGCGGCTCAGGAGGAGCACCTCGAACGCTTTGGTGAATCCGGCGGGAGATCGTTGGTCGTCGAGATCGAGCCATCCTGGGTTCAGCACATTCGCGAGCTGTCGCCCGCCGGCATGTCCCGGACTGCGGCTGTTCAGGCGGGTGTTCTGCGCATAGCCGGCATGAAGCTGTACCGCGAGTTCCTCTGCGGCGACGAGGCCTCGGATCTCATCATTGAGGGCCTGCTGCTCGAAACGGCCGGTGAATTCATGCGTGTGGCGAAAACCGACGCCCTTCATGAACCCTTCTGGGTTGAAAAGGCGCGATGCCTGATCCGATCGAATTTCAAGAGTCGAATCACTTTGGCCTCTGTCGCTTCGAGTGTCGGAGTGCATCCGGTGCATTTAGCGCAGACCTTTCGAAAATTCTCATCGTGCACCGTGGGCGATTATGTTCGCCGGCTGCGGGTTGAGTTCGCGTGTGATCAACTCGGCCGTACGGATTCGTCGTTGGTGGATGTAGCAACGCTGGCTGGATTTGCCGATCAAAGTCACTTCACCCGAACATTCAAACGAATAACCGGAGTTTCTCCCTCTTACTATCGGGCCCGGATGTTGCACCGCCGCTCCATACATGTCTGAATCCAACGGTTCTACACGTCGTGCTAAGTTCTCGCGCCGCAGTTTCGGAAAACAGGCCGTCGCTGCTGCCGTCACTGCGGGCGCCTCGCGATCCGCCGGCGCCGCCGAAACGACTCCCGAGACTCAGGAAATCGACGCGAGAATGGCGAATATTCTACGCCTCTACGGTGACCGCCTTTCCGATGATCAGCGTAAACTTCTGCGTAGAGTGTTGACGGAAAACGAGCGGATGCTGGCGCGCGTTCGCACGTTCTCATTAGAGAATGCCGATCCGCCGGCGAGTGTGCTGAAGCTGTTTCCCGCAGCCGAACGACCTCAGCCCGCCAGACCTGCAGCCCGGCGAAAGTAGCAGGGATGCTGACCGACGACATCCTCTTTCTTCCCGTTCGTGAGCTTGGTTCCCATTTGCGCAAGCGAGCGTTCTCGCCCGTTGAGCTCACTGAAAGTTATTTGGAGCGCAGCCAGCGCATTGGACCGAAGTTCAACGCGTATGTGACCATTACCCGCGACCTCGCACTGCAACAGGCTCACTTGGCTGAACGCGAAATCGCCGCCGGTCACCATCGCGGTCCGCTACATGGCATCCCATACGCTGTCAAGGATCTGGTTGCGGTCCAAGGCTATCCCACCACCTGGGGTGCGCAGCCGTACGCACAGCAAACCTTCGATTTCAACGCCACCGTGATCGAACGATTGAATGCCGCGGGAGCAATCCTCATAGGAAAGGCCGCGATGATCGAACTGGCCGGAGGCTTGGGATATCAGAACGGTGCGGCGTCTCTAACAGGGCCGTGCAAAAATCCCTGGAACACCGACTACTGGACCTGCGGATCCTCCAGCGGTTCTGGCGCGATTGTCTCGGCGGGTTTGGCTCCGTGGGCAATTGGCTCCGATACGCGCGGCTCCATCGTCTGCCCGGCCGCCTGGTGTGGAATTTCCGGCATGCGCCCGAGCTTCGGCCGCGTGAGCCGCTATGGAGCTATGGCGATCGCTTGGACAATGGACAAACTCGGACCCATGGCTCGCACGGCGGACGACTGTGGTCTGGTGCTGTCCGTGATTGCTGGTTACGACCCTAAAGATCACGATTCTCTCTTTGAGAACTTAAGCTTTCACTATCCCGCTCCCGAGCCCGGACCAAGAAAGCCTCTCCGCATCGGCCGGCTTACGAACGTTTGGAACAAAGTGGATCCCGAGCTGCAGTCGGCCGTTGATGCCGGCTTGCATACTCTCCAGCAGAAAGGCGCTCACGTCGAAGACGTCGAACTGCCGGACGGCCCTTATGAAGAAGTTGCCGAGTTGACCATCCTGATGGAAGCCGCCTCGTCTTTTCAAGACCTGATTCACTCGGGCAAATGCGCCGGGCTGGCCGATCGCTTGGGGCAGGTGAACGGTTATGCCAGCGAACAGTTTTCCGCTTCTGACTACTTACAGACCCAGCGAGTGCGAACCATTCTTCAGAGGCAAGTGGACAAGCTGTTCGATTCCTATGATGTGCTCGCCACCGCTGGGCAGTCCAGCGCGGCTCAACTGTTGGTTCGGCCGCCCAGGTCCACGCCTCCCGATGAGCAGCGTCCTCGAGAACAGATGGAAAACCGCGCACCGGACGGAGTATCGAGCCTCTGCGGGCTTCCCGCCCTCACGGTGCCCTGCGGCTTCAGCTCTAAAAATCTTCCATTCGGATTACAGTTCATTGCACGCGCGGGTAACGACCACAACGTCATTGCGGCGGGCCGCCTCTATCAGAGCCTCACCGAATGGCACCGTAAGCATCCGCCTTCGCTCTAGCACGATAAGAATTTCTTACGAACACAGTTCCTCGTAAACCGAATGAGTCGACCGCGCCGCTCGCTCCCACGTGTAGAGTTTTGCTCGCGAACGGCCCAGCTCTATCAGCCTGGCTCTCAGCTCGGGATTCCGAATCAGCTCTTCCAAACCAGCTTGTAGTTCGTCGCTCCGCTCGGGATCGACCAGAACGGCCGCATTCCCGGCGACTTCCTTCGTAGCGGACCGGTTTGAAGTGATCACTGGCACTCCGTGTGCCATCGCTTCCAGCACCGGCATGCCAAATCCTTCATCGAGCGAGGGAAAGGCAAAGATCGAAGCGCGTGAATAGAGTCGCTCCAGCTCGGGGCGCGAGAGATACCCGGTCACTTGAATGCGCTCGCGGCACTGGCTTCGTTGAATGCACTCCAGAACGGCGGCTGCCTGATACCCCGCGGGCGCTCCGGCGAGCACGAGTGTCCAATCC
>JAVKSW010000024.1:0-13999 GCA_039583505.1 Bryobacteraceae bacterium
CCCAAGATCTTCGCAGTGAGAGCGCGCCCGCGGGCGGGCTGCTGTGTAGTGCTCCAGATCTGCAGCTTGCCGTCTTTGAAATATGCGCTGCAATTCCGCGGCTCGAGCGGTGCGTGCGAAATGAACGGATAAGAATAGGAAGCTTCAATGACCTTGGCGGCACCATTGAATGCGTCGTCCACGTTGCCATCGTTCTTCAGTTTGCGAACGGCTCCCTGTTGGGATAGACCGTCCTTGTATAGCTGTTCGGCACGGTTCGCGAAGCTCTGGCTGCTCTGCTGGGCCGCGGGACCTTCGTCCCATTTCACATTGAGCTTCTGGCGGGCGGATTGCGCCTCCCACCAGGTATCGGCGACAATCGCGACGCCCGGCTCCAGGCCGGGGTCGCCTTCGACCATAGGGCCAACGCTCATCGCGCGATCGACCACCAGTGCATGTCGAACGCCGGGTAACTTTTTTATTTCGTCCAGGTTCGCGCTAACCACCTTGCCGCCGAACACGGGGCACTTCTGGTAGACGGCATACAGCATGCCGGGCATGGTGAAATCGATTCCAAAGATTGGCTTCCCGGTCACGATGTCGGGAACATCCACGCCCGGTGTCGATTGCCCGACGATCTTAAAATCCTTATCTTTCAGCTTCAGGGATTTCAGATCCGGGACAGGCATGCTGGCCGCGGTTGCGGCGAGCTCGCCATAACCGAGCGAGCGGTCCGTTTGCCGGTGGTAGACGCGGCCGTTTGCGGCGTAACACTCGGATTCGGGTACGCCCCAGGTCTTGGCCGCAGCAGCAATCAGCATCTGACGTCCCGCAGCACCCACCTGGCGCATGGGGATCCAGTTGTTCGAGGCCGCACGGCTGCCTCCGGTCGATTGAAGCCCATACTTGGGGTCGTAATCGGCCTGTTCCACCTTGACGGACTTCCAATCGACCTCGAGTTCTTCGGCGATCATCATCGGGAGCATGGTCTTGATGCCCTGCCCGATCTCCGGATTTCTAGAGATGAGCGTGACCGTGC
The DNA here is from genome assembly GCA_039583505.1 of Bryobacteraceae bacterium. Lineage (GTDB taxonomy): Bacteria > Acidobacteriota > Terriglobia > Bryobacterales > Bryobacteraceae > Bog-105. The sequence goes on from JAVKSW010000024.1 coordinate 1,019, forward strand.
CATCCGGCGCGATACGGATGAAAGCCTTGGCGTCGAAGGGCGGCTGCGGCGGAGCTTGTGCGGAGGCCTTGCGCGTGGAGTACATGCCGAGCAGCATGCCTCCGCCAGAAAGGGCAGTGACTTCAAGAAAGGACCGGCGGGTTAAACGCATGGTAGCCACTCCTTATTCCGCAGCCAACTCATGGCTGGCCAATTCAGCGCGCTGGGCGGACCGGTTTGGATGCATGGCAGCCGCCTGATGAATCGCATGACGGATGCGCAGGTAAGTTCCGCATCGGCAAAGATTGCCATTCATAACGGCGTCGATGTCCTGGTCTGTCGGTTTAGGATGTTTGGACAGCAAGGCGGCAGCGGACATGATCTGGCCGGCCTGGCAATATCCGCATTGCGGCACGTCAATGTCCCGCCAGGCTTTCTGCAGCGGGTGCGAGCCATCGGCCGAGAGCCCTTCGATAGTTGTGATGTGCGCGTTTTGGGCGCTCGAAACAGGAGTTAAGCAGGAGCGAACCGGTTGGCCGCCGAGGTGTACCGTGCAGGCTCCGCACTGGCCGATTCCGCAGCCGTACTTGGTTCCATGCAGGTTCAGCACATCCCGAATGACCCAGAGCAGCGGAGTATCCAGAGCTACGTCGACGGTCGATGACCGCCCGTTCACAGTCAGCTTAATAGCCATAGCGTCATCTAAAAGGATACGCCCTCCAAGGCGAAAGGTTACAGGCGGAAATACTGCGGGAATGAGGAACATGGAATTTCGCCGAGGCGCCAGGTTCTCAAGTACATTGAGATTACTGTCGTCTGAAGTAGCGCGCGGCTACGACGGCCAGCACAAATACCATGGGCATCCAGTTGCGCGTCTCAACCAGCCAACTGAAAAGCAAACTCGACACGAACAGCACAGTAAGGAGATAAAACGCCAAGCGTTTGAGCGAGGCCGCTGTGTTCTTCCAGTCGAGAACCAGGAACGGGAAGTATGCGCCCCCGGTGAGCAAGAACAAGCGGAGCCAGTTTGGATTTCCGGTCCAGTCGGGATTTCGCAGATTTACCAGGATGTGGTTGGCGTCAACGCCGCTGACTTGCTGGTAGTGCATGGGTCCATGCAGCACAAAAACGCGAACGGCGAAATACATAGCGAGACTCGCGCCGGAAATTGCGGCAGCCTTCATAGCGTAGTTGTTGTCTCTGCGGCAGAAGAGGACGTAGAACCCGCACAGCGCCAGGACGGTTTCTTTCGCGAGCGAGCCGACGAGCAGGGTGGTCAGCAGGAGGGGGAAATTCCCGGTTTCCAGGAAAATGAACGCGAATACGAAGGAGACGAGCGAAAGCGGATCGGTTAATTGACCGGCGTACCACTCGAAACTAACGGCGCAGACTGCAGCGACAAACAGCATGGCCAGAACCGCGCCCAAGTAATCGGTATATAGGCGGGCATAGCAAAAGATTCCGTAGAAAAGAAGAAGTACGAAAAGCAGGCGGTAGACATCGCGAGCGGTGTCGAAGCGTACCCTGCAGATCTGCATCCACAGGACAATCGCATTCGGCAGGAAACGGTAGGAGTGTGGTGCGACCTGCGGGGAAAGGTGCACCACACCATCCTGCAATTGTGCTTGCCACTGAAGGTTTGAGATGGAAACAAAGTTCTTGGAGGTGTTATCCACGTTGAAGCTGTGAACCTCGTTGACAACACTAGTAAGCAGAAAGATCAGAATCACGAGAGCGATTGCACGGGAACGTCCGAGCAGGCGCGCCTCTGCGCGATAGAAGCAATAGCACATGAATATCGCGATCGCGTACCCGAGCCAGAGGGCGAGATGGGTTCTGTGATCTGAAGGCGGCAAACCGACGCGATGCCTGAGGATCGGCCAAATGAAAAATGCAGTGAGCGCCCATATGGATACAACTATGAGCCAGTTGCGACGGGGCTCCGCGAACCGCTGCCGCAGTTGATTTGGTGTGCTGGTCATCCGCCCCTCTCCGTCATGATCCGTACTTCCCGCCGGCTCCCGCCTATTATCCTGCTACGCTGAAAAATCGCGCTCGCGGAGCACGCTCCCAAACACGTCATTGATGGGACCGTTCGCGCAAGCAACTCACACCTCGAGGAAGAACAACGAATGGAAATTGTCCAAGTAGTCGGAAGAGAGATTCTGGATTCACGCGGCAACCCGACTGTGGAGGCGGACGTACATCTAGCCGATGGCACGATTGGACGGGCGGCGGTTCCTTCCGGCGCGTCTACCGGCGAGCATGAAGCCGTCGAGCTGCGGGACGGTGACAAATCACGCTACTTGGGAAAGGGAACGCAGAAAGCAGCGGAGAACATCAATAAGAACATTTCCGCGGCCCTGGCCGGCATGGATGCGGCGGAGCAGACAGTCATTGATCGCACGATGATCTCGCTCGATGGAACGCCAAATAAAAGCAAACTCGGGGCAAATGCCATTCTGGCGGTGTCGATGGCCGTGGCACGCGCTTCCGCTGAGTCGGAGGTGACGCCGCTGTATCGCTACATCGGGGGCGTGAACGCGCGCGTATTGCCGGTGCCCATGATGAACGTTATCAATGGGGGCGCGCACGCCGACAGCTCCGTCGACTTGCAGGAATTCATGCTTGTTCCGGTGGGCGCCGCCAAATTTTCCGAAGGACTGCGCATGGGCGCCGAGACGTTTCACGCGTTAAAAGGCGTTCTGAAGAAGCGAGGTTACTCAACGGCTGTGGGGGATGAGGGCGGATTTGCGCCAAGCCTGAAATCGAACGAAGAAGCGTTGGAAGTGCTGATGGAAGCGATCGAGAAGGCGGGTTACCGAGCGGGAGAGCAGATTGCGATTGCGCTGGACCCGGCGTCGAGCGAATTTTACGACAAGGAGAGTGGGAAGTACGTATTCAAGAAATCCGATAAGAGCGAGAAAACATCGGCGCAACTTGTGGAGTTTTATGCGAACTGGGTGCGGCAATATCCCATCGTTTCACTCGAGGATGGAATGGCAGAGGACGATTGGAGCGGCTGGAAACAGCTTACGGATGCGCTGGGGAAAAAGATTCAGCTGGTCGGCGACGATCTGTTCGTCACGAATTCGGAGCGCCTGGAGCACGGCATCGAACAGGGGGTCGCGAATTCGATACTGGTGAAAGTGAACCAGATTGGCTCGTTGACCGAGACCCTAGAGGCGATGCGGCTGGCGGCGAGTGCGAACTATACAGTCGTGATCTCACATCGGTCGGGTGAAACGGAAGACGTTTTCATTGCGGATTTGTCGGTAGCGACCAATGCGGGCCAGATCAAGACGGGCTCGGCAAGCCGCACGGACCGGATTGCGAAATACAACCAACTGCTGCGCATTGAAGAAGAGCTCGGCGACACCGCCATCTACCTCGGCAAGAAAGCGTTCCGGCAATAAACACGGGAATGCCGAAACTGAAACCGCTGGTTCTGACGATTCTCGACGGGTGGGGATTTTCGTCCGCGGTCGACGGGAACGCGATCGCTCTCGCCCGCAAGCCGACATACGATCACCTGATTGAAACGTATCCGAATACGCTGATTCACACCGCCGGACCCTATGTCGGATTGCCGGAAGGGCAGATGGGCAACAGCGAGGTGGGGCACATGAATATGGGTGCCGGACGGGTGATCTACATGGATGTCATACGCATTGACCTGCTGATCGGCTCCGGAGAATTTTTTGAGAATCCAGCTTTATTGAATGCCATGAAAAAGGCCGAGGGGCACCGGCTTCATCTGCTCGGGCTGTGCAGTGATGGGGGTGTGCACGCGCAGCTCGCGCATCTGTTCGCGCTGCTCGAGATGGCGAAACGACACGGTCTGCGCGACGTTTTTGTTCACTGCTTTATGGACGGGCGCGACACGCCACCGGAGAGCGGTGCCGGCTACATCGAACGCGTCGAGAAGAAAATGAGGGAGCTGGGTCTCGGCAAGATCGCTTCGGTAAGCGGCCGCTACTACGCGATGGATCGCGATAAGAGATGGGAACGAGTGGAACGGGCGTTTGGCGCGATGGTGCTGGGCAACGGCGCGAAGTCGCGATCCGCGGCTGCCGCCGTGCGAAACTCTTATGCGCACGGAGTGACGGACGAGTTTATCGAGCCGGTGACGATCGTCGATGCACACGACGAGCCGATTGGTGTTATTCGCGACGACGATAGCGTGATCATGTACAACTATCGGGCGGACCGTGCTCGTGAGATCACGCTCGCCCTGACCGACTTCGCATTGGAGAAGCCGTCCCGCTCGCTGGTACCGAAGAATCTTACGTACACGATGATGACGCAGTACGACAAAAGCTTTGGCCTGCCGTTCGTGCTACCACCCGAGCATCCCGACAATATCCTGGCCGATGTCATGGAACGGGCGAACTGGAAGAATCTGCGGGTGGCGGAAACGGAAAAGTACGCGCACGTGACTTATTTTTTTAATGGCGGCAACGAGAAGCCTTACGGAGGCGAAGAGCGTGAGCTGGTCGCTTCTCCCAAGGTCGCGACGTACGACTTGCTGCCCGAAATGAGCGCCGCGGGCATCACGGACAAAGTGGTTAAGGCGATCGAGCAGGGCGGCTTCGATGTCATCGTCATGAATTACGCGAACGCGGACATGGTGGGTCACTCGGGGAAGCTGGAACCCACGATTCGCGCCTGCGAAGCGGTGGATGCAGCGCTCGGTGAAATCTACAGGGCACTGAAGCGCTGCGGTGGATCATGGCTGGTGACTGCCGACCACGGCAATGCCGAAATGATGATCGATCCAACCACTAACGGCGCACATACATATCACACGACCAACCCCGTGCCTTTTCTTTTCATGAGCAATGACGAGGCAGCGTTTCGGCGCGATGGCGCGTTGGAGGACGTTGCGCCGACAATGCTGGGAATTCTCGGACTAGAAAGGCCCAAGCAGATGAAGGGCCAGGACCTTCGCGTCAGCGGCACGCGCTAACGTTGTGCGGCTGGCGTGGGCGCCGGCGTTTGATACGGCGCTGGTTTCCCGGTATCGACAGGCTGCGCCTCCACGGGCGGCAGTGGTTTGATGTACCGGATAATGCCTCGTGAGTCGCGCATCCAGTGCGCCGCGATTACTTCGATCTTGATGTTGTCACTGGCCCCTGTGATTGTCGCCTGACCGGCAGCTCTCTGTTGTGGCGACAGCGCGATTTGCTGGCCATCGTCGATGCTGATGGCTGAATACACAGAATCTCGCGTTTGCTGGGCGGGCCATGACACAAGCAGAGCAGAAGCTTCCGCTTTGACACTCAGAGGGATGGTGGCTGACGGCAGTTGCAGATAGCCCAAGTACCCGACACCGCAACCTACGGCGGCCGCGATGAACAGCACCAGGGTGAGGCGGAGGTTTGAACGCAAGCTTTCTTGCCGTACTTGGCCGGTGAGTTGAAGGTTAGGGCGAGCATCAAGCTCGCTCATGCCCTGCAGATATTCCCAACGGCGTCTTCTAATTTCCTCAATCGACGGTAGAGAGCTTGACTTCGCGAACGGCACCAAACTGGTCGCGTCTTGGAGATCGGGCGCACTCACAGGCGTAGCGCGGACCGGGGGCGGCGCACTGTCGATTGTCGGACGCGCTTGAAGAGCCTGCGAGAAGGGCGGCCGTTCCGGTTCGGGTGGCACGAACGGCTGCCGCTCTCTTGGGGAGCCCCGTTCGGCTTCCTGCGGCGGGCTTACGCGAGGAGCCGGGCCAGTTGTGGGCAGGCGCTCCGCTTCCGGGGGCGAGGGCGGTACTGGGGGAGGTGGTGCTGGCTTGGAAGTAGTCGTCTCGGGCGGCGCGGAGATGGAGGGAACGGGAGCAGAATCCGTCGGGACTCCTCTTCCAGGCAGCGGAAGAATGATGGCGTGCTGAGTCGCATCCCGCGCGATGCGTCCGTCGGCCTCGCGTAGGAGAAAGCCGAAGCGAGTCGGCTGAAAACGCTCGGGTTTAATGAGCAGCATGATCTTCCCGGGATGGGGGAAGAGCTCATCGAAAAGAGCCGCCTCGCGTTCATTCATCCGGAGGGGAGTGCGCGTATGAGCAACGAACCACCCGAGGACTTCGAGATCGTGAAGCTCGGGGTCAGTTTTCGAAGTAGCTATTTGTTCGCGCAGACCGGCGAGATCACGTTCGGAAAGCACGAAGGACGGCCCGGACGCATGCTCACATTCAATGAGGCGGAAGGCTTCAATTTGGGCGGAGTTGGCCTCGGCGTGACCGAAGAGCAGACCGCCAATCTCGACGCCGCCGTGCGGAATGCGCCGATAGCCTTCATTTACCTGGAAATCCATCTCATGGAAAACGCCCAGCGGATAGGTGATTTTGAAATCTGTCGCTGGTACGGTCCAGAAGGCATACTCAGTGGCGGGACTGGTTGGCATCATGAGGCGACCAGAGGGTAGACGAGCGCGGAACGAAACAGGGAGATGGTGCCGGTCTGATCCGATTCGCCGGTATCCACTTGCAGCGCATAGTAATAAGTAACGACACCAATCAGCAGCATCAGCACAACCACGACGGTCAACCAACGAGCGGAACGCAAGCTCCAGATAGAGTCTCCGGCAGTTACCGCCGCTGTGTAGGCCACAATAGCGAAAGCGAGCGCAATGCTTAACCCCAGCTTCCAGCCCCAGTGCATCAGATCAAGGGCAGCCTGCCCGCCAATCTCCGACCAGGCTGTAAAGATGGCTATCACCGCGATGAGGAACTCGAACGCGTACACAAGCCGCAGCAGTTTTTGCGTCATCCTCAGAGCAATCTCATTCTACGATGCAGAAATAAATTAGGTTACGAACTCAACTGGCAAATTTCAACCCACACTTTTCCTATCGTCCTGGGCGGCCAGGGGGACTGATCAGGCGATGAAAGTTGCCGTTAGGGAATCGAACTGCACCTTGCGCACCCGGACGAGCTGAACGTTTCCTGGGGGTCAAGAAGAGACGATACGGCAGCTTCTGGCCCCTCGAGGGTGGTCGAGTGGCGCGATGTTCCGATGAATCAGTGGCTGCTGGGAAAACCGGGGGTGGGCAAGACGACCATGGCCTAGGTCGGGGCCGACGCTCAGGGCACGACGTCTACATTCTTCAATAGACGTGGACACCCGCACGTCGAGCCGTTTACAAAGAGCTTTCCGGTAACTGGAGGTAGTAGAGGGACTCAGTTGAACATGCTCGGCACAAAATAGAGTGGCCGCTTGCTGGAAAGCGAAGCGGCCATACCACTAAAGTTCCCAACAGGGAACACCGAAAAGAAAACTAGGCGCCCCAAACGGATTGGCCAGCCTTGACGTTGGTCTTGATTTTCATGTTATGTGCCTCCTTTCCTCAGATTTGAGTTCTTGCTGCCAGGCAAGAACTCAGATTTTGTGGCATTGCCCACAGCGGTATCGTTGTAAAGCCCTCTGTTAACCGCCTGTTAAAAACACAGAGCAGCGGGGTTTACGGGGTCCTTCCCTAAAAACTTCTTTCCGAGAAGTCGCCATCGAAGCGCCCGTATCGATGGCCTGTACTTTCGTTCCGCAGCCTCTACTCGATTGTTAGCGATTTACGGTGCGTATTCAAACTTGTTTCTCAGAATAGGTGGTAGGATTTTTCCGACCTACGTACCGAAGGTGGTAGGGCGACGGCCCTCGACATTTTATCTTTAGTTCCTGCGTGCACTGGCCTATAGTCCGGCGGTTTGATAACGCTGTCTCGCTTTCGTACCATCGCGTCCAACGGATCAAGTCGGTCGGACAGTTTCGGAACGGCTAGAGAGACTGAGCAGCCGGGCTTCCGAGATGCAGGCTTCACCCTAGCCCAGGTGCAGTATTTCATCGCCTTTCTAGCTTAGTGCCTCAATTTTCCGTCGATAATAGCCGATCAAATTGTAGGAAAGGTACGCATTGACGTTGTACGCGAGCAAATCCGGGTCTCAAGCGGGCGGCTCAGTGCGGGCGAGATGGAGCGCGCTGTGGGTGAGTGTGGCTCGAGTCTGGCGTTCCGCTCGGAGTTTACTGCCGTGCGCCCTTCTGCTTCAGTTCTGCGTGCCGATACGGGCCAGTCTAGATCCGGACAAGCCGATCCGACAATACATTCACCAGGATTGGCAAACCGCGCAAGGCCTTCCGCAGAACTCCGTCTTAGCGATCGCTCAGACCCCGGACGGCTATCTCTGGCTGGGGACGGAAGAGGGACTCGTCCGCTTCGATGGCGTCCATTTCACCATCCTCGATAAACGCACGTCTGGCCTACAGACGAATCTGATCCAGGTGCTATATGTGGATCGCGAAAGTAATCTGTGGATCGGAACTTACGGGGGCGGCATTGCCTGTCTGAGCCACGGAAAATTCACCGCGTATACGTCCGCAAATGGTTTTCCAAACGAACCGATTCACGCGATGTATGAAGACGATCACGGCGCAATTTGGATTGGAACGGACGGAGGCGGTCTGATTCGATTGCAGGACGGGAAGTTCCGCATTTTCACGACGGCTGACGGTTTGGCTGACAACGCAGTCTTCTCGGTAACCGGAGATGCCAATGGAACACTATGGATCGGCACGCATGCCGGCCTGAGTAAGCTATCGGGCGGGAAATTTTCGAGGCTTGGTACCAAGGAGGGCCTCAGCAGCGACTTTGTGCGTTCCGTTGTGGTCGGACGAGAGGGGGTTATCTGGATCGGTACGAACGAGGGGCTCTGTCGACTCACAAGTGCAGGCGTAACTCATTTCACGATGAAAGACGGGTTGAATACGAACACCATTTACTCGCTCTACGAAGACCACGCAGGAACACTGTGGATCGGCACGGGCAGTGGACTTGATCGGTTCGTAAACGGCAAGATCGACGCCTACGCGGAAAAAGACGGTTTGATGGGCAAAGAGGTGTTCTCGATCCTGGAGGATCGGGAGGGAAGCCTTTGGATCGGCACAGCCGGCGGTGGATTGAATTGTCTCAAGCGAGGGTCGTTCACGACTTTTACGAAAGCCGACGGGTTAATCAGCGATGTCATTCTGCCGGTGTATCAAGACTCGCAGGGTGCGATGTGGATGGGTTCCGACCAGGGACTGATGCGCTGGGAAAACGGACAGATTACCCCGTACACCGTAAAGCAGGGCCTTCCGGATAACTTCGTATTCTCCCTGACCGAGGACCTTCAACACAGCATGTGGATTGGGACGCGGCGAGGATTGGCGCGTCTGAAAAACGGCAAGATCACTGCTTTTACGGCGAGGGATGGTTTGCCCAGCGATTTCGTTGTTTGCACGTACACTGATCAAGAAGGCAACATTTGGATCGGCACTCATGGTGGCCTCAGCCGTTATGACGGCCGAGGATTTGTTACTTACACAACGAAAGATGGGCTGTCCAATAATTACGTGCTGTCGCTTTACGAGGACAAAAGCGGGACGCTGTGGATCGGGACGGGCGGCGGCGGCCTGAATAGATTCAAGAATGGCGTTTTCCAGGCGTATACCACTCGCGACGGACTATCGACCGATGTGGTGTATTCAATTTACGGTGATTCCGATGGAACGCTGTGGCTAGCGACGAACGGAGGAGGACTAAACCGTTTTCGCGATGGGAAAGTGACTACGTATACGACCGCAAAAGGCCTATATGAAGACCTGATCTTAAACATCCTCGATGATAGGCTTGGCCATCTCTGGATCAGTTCAAATAAGGGGGTGTTTGAGCTGAACAAGCAACAGTTGAACGATTACGCGGAAGGACGGGTGCAACGCATAACTTCCACGGTGTATGGCACGGCGGATGGGATGAAAATCCGCGAGTGCAACGGTGGATTTCAGCCCGCAGGCTGGCGCGCCAACGATGGACGCCTGTATTTCCCAACAAACGCTGGCGTTGCAGTCATAAATCCGTCTGATCTTTTCAAGGAAGAAGTGCCGGCTCAGGTTCTGGTCGAACGCGTTCTCGTGGACAACAAAGACGTTCCGCTCAATAAGCCAATTGTTATTCCCCCGGGGAAGGGTCAATTGGAATTCGAGTTCACGGCGCCCAGCTTTATCGCGCCCGATAAGATCCAGTTCCGTTACATGCTGGAAGGTTTCGATAAGGACTGGACGCAGGCTGGGACACGGCGAGTCGCTTACTACACGAACATCCCACACGGAGAATATCGATTCCGGGTACGCGCGAGCGTCGGTGACATGTGGGCTACGAACGCCCCGGTTGTCTCGCTGAGTCTTCAGCCGTACCTCTGGCAGACCACAGGCTTCACCATCTTTGTCGGAATAGCAGGCGTAAGTCTCTGCGCGGCTGCGTACCGGTTGCGGGTGAGTCGGTTAAAGATGCGTGAACAAAAGCTGGTGCTGGAGGTCAACGAACGAACATCGGCGCTGCAGGAAAGCGAAAGGCAGTTACGCCGTTCGCGCGATGAGCTAGAACTTCGTGTGCGCGAACGTACGAGCGAGCTCGTGCAGGCCAACAAAGCCCTGGAAGAGGAAATCGGCGTTCGTCGGCAGACGGAAGAACAACTCATTTTCGCCAAAGAAGTGGCTGAGGGGGCGAGCCGGGCTAAGAGCGACTTTCTGGCCAACATGAGTCACGAAATCCGCACCCCGATTAATGGAATCCTGGGCATGACCGAGGTCACGCTCACAACCGATCTGGACGCCGAGCAACGGGAGTATCTGGACATTGTGAAGTTTTCGGCCGATTCCCTGCTGGGCATTGTCAACGACATTCTGGACTTTTCCAAAATCGAAGCCCGGAAACTCACGCTGGACAGGGCGCCGTTCCAGCTCCGGAAATCGCTGGATGAACTTATACGCTCACTCGGTCTGCGCACCCGGCAAAAGGACCTACTCCTTACGTGTGAAGTGCCGGATGGAATCCCTAACGACTTTATCGGGGATCCTCTCCGCCTTCGACAAGTTTTGCTCAACCTACTCGACAATGCGATAAAGTTTACGACACACGGCGGGGTTTCCCTCTCGGTTACCCAAGAAGAGTTCTCCGACGGCAAAGCTGTGCTGCACTTCGCGGTCACCGACACCGGAATCGGCATTCCCGTAGACAAACAGAAAACCATCTTCGAGGCGTTCTCACAAGCGGACAGCTCCTCGACGAGGCGATATGGGGGAACAGGGCTCGGCCTGACGATCTCCTATCAGCTCGCCGCGATGATGGGGGGGCGCCTGTGGGTGGAAAGCCAGCCTAGCCATGGCAGCACATTCCATTTCACCGCCCGTCTTGAGGTCCTGCCCGCCGCGCACAGCCCTTCGACGGAATCAGAACTGTCCCTGCCGGTCTCTGCGTAGTTCAGATTTCGGGCTGTGGAACCCTTTGAAGATCTGTGCGTCCAATGAAGTGCCCTGTTTGGCTCATCGCGCCTTCTTCCTTCGATATACTTTAGGTAACAACCCGAAGAACCCCCAGAATCCCTCATGAATAATTGCTTCAAATGGACCATTGTCGGTAGCTCAACGTGCGTCGTTGTGCTACTTCTGCTCGGCGCAAGGAACGGCCGTGCGGTGGCCGCAGATGACGTTTACGGTCATCTGAAGGTTTATACCGAGGTTCTCGAACGCATCAAATTGGAATACGTCGAAGAGCCGGACATGAAGAGCGTCACTCTGGGAGCGATTAACGGCCTTTTGGAATCCGTCGATCCGTTTGCAAGCTATTTGAACGCCGACCAATATCGCCAATTCGAAAAGGGCGAGGATACGTCGAAGGCCGGGGTAGGCCTCATATTGGCCAAGCGATACGGCTACGTGGCTGTTGTGGATGTACTCCCCGGCTCGCCCGCGGAAAAGGCGAATATCTCGACGGGCGATTTGATCGAGAGCATCAATAATGTCGCGACCCGTGATATGCCGCTGGCGTACGCGGAACAACTGCTTCGTGGGAATGCCAATTCAACTGTTGAGATTACGGTTCTGCGCGTGCGAAACCCAGATCCTCAGAAGATCCAGCTGACTCGTACGAACGTCCCGTTTCCTGAAGATACCGCTAAGCTGATGCCCGGCGAAGTGGGTTACTTGCATGTCGGAAGCCTGGCTGGTGACCGGGTGGCGCAAGCAAAGGGAAAGGTGGAAGATCTGAAGCGGCAGGGCGCCAAGTATATCGTTCTCGATCTGCGTCACTGCTCGACCGGTGAACAGGACAAGGGTATCGCCCTCGCGAATCTGTTTCTCGACGGGGGAGAGATCACCGCCTTGCAGGGGCAAAAGACTGCCCGCAAGGAGTACGACGCAAGCGCGCAAGAGGATGCCTGGAAAGGCCCACTGGTGGTGATCACGGATCGCGCCACAGCGGGTGGTGCGGAAATCGCTGCCGCGGCTCTGCTCGATGATAAGCGGGCGCAAGTAGTGGGCGAACGCAGCTATGGCGATGCAAGCGTGCGAAAGACCATCCAGATGGAAGACGGCGGTGCACTTATTCTGTCGGTTGCGAAGTACTACTCGCCATCCGGCAAAGCCATTCAGGACACTGGAGTCGTCCCAACCGTTCAGCTCGCGGAAAACGATAACTCGCCCGAACTGGACCAGGACGGAAATCCGATCCCGGGCACCGCGCCGAAGAATACCGAAGACAATCTGCTGAAGCAATCCATAGATCTGGTGACCGGCAAGACTAGCATTGCCCAGCTAAGAGACGAAGCGAACGGGCCCATCATCAACGACCAGCATCCAATCATCCAAAAGAGTCCTCAGCAGCCGGAGCGCTAAATCGAGAACTCGAAGCCATGCCTCTGTACGAGTATCAGTGTGAAAAATGCGGCGAGCATTTCGAGGTGATCGAAAAATTTGTTGACGATCCTCTCACGCTGCATGAGAAGTGTGGCGGCAACGTGCATCGCCTGATCTCCGCGCCCGCGCTGAAATTTAAAGGCAGCGGATGGTACGTCACCGATTACGCGAAAAGCGAGAAAACTGCTGACAAAGGCGAGAAAAGTACCCCCGATGGAGGCGCCAAAAAGACCGATGGGCCCGCCAACACATCCTCCAGCGGCTCGGATTCCGGATCGTCCTCGTCCAGCGC
>JAVKSW010000025.1:0-13998 GCA_039583505.1 Bryobacteraceae bacterium
GAAGACTTATACCGAAGCGACGCGTTCCCCAACTATCATTACGTGAAACTGACGCTGGAACAGGATCACATACATGCAAGCATGATGCGGGTCTCTGATCCTAAGGCAGCCGTCCCTGCTTTCGTGGAGAGCGACTCTTTTGACGTGGAGGTTCAGGGTCCTTCCGGTCAAAAAACTCAAAAGCCCGCGAGCGAATAGGGATCTTCTCGCCTCGCCGGGAGCGGGTCGGGAAAAGCTTTGTCAGGGCGCGTCCGGACAGCTACGCGAGGGCGAGATTCAGGTTTTCGATAGCCTCGTCAATCTCCGCCGTGTTTTTGTAGCCGACCGTCACAGATTGAACACCTGCTTGCTGGAACGCGTATCTCATCGCTGCTTTGCGGTCGTCGCGATTTGTGAATCTACCCTCGCCCACCAGCTTCATGCTGATCACGCCCATGTCCTCTTTTCTGGCCTGCTTCACATGCGCGACTACCTCGCTGACATTTCCGGGTCCTCTCGTGTTGTAGTCCTCCGCGTCCATCGCGGTGCCCTTATGATTCATGCGGATCATGGCAACCTGGAGCCACGTGGTTCCCGGGACCTGGCGCAATGCCGGGAGGCCGTGCACGGAAGCGCCGCGCGCAATGACAGCCTTTCTCGATTGCGCTTCCATAATCCCGTCCTGCCATCGCAAGCTGTCGGTGGGCCATGAGGCCACATCTTGCCAGTGCAGCAACATCACGTCGAAGTAGTCGGTATTGGCGAGTTTGCGCAACTCGTCGATCTTCTCTTGCGGATCTACACCGGCACGCGTAGTTACCTTCGACATCAGGCGATAGCTGTCGCGCGGAATGCCTTTCAACGCCACCCCGAGCATTTTGTGCATCTCGGCGTACGACTCAGCGGTTTCGAAAAAACGAATGCCGCGGTCATAGGCGTAGCGCACCAGAGCCGTAAACTGATCCTGTCCCAGGTCGCGCTGTACCCGGCCGCCCATGGTTCCGGTGCCAAAGGCGAGGCGCGTCACCTTAACGTCCGACTTTCCGAGCGTCACCCAATCGGTCGCGGTCTCGCGGGCTGCCTCGATAGACAGGCTTCCGGTGCCTGCGAGGGCGGCGGCGGCGAATCCAGCCTTCAGGAAATCACGTCTCGAGCTGTTAGTCATTCGGTGCTCCAATGCGCCGAATCTTACCACGAATAGTTCGATGAGAGTGCTCTTTCGTTGGACACTGCCATACTCGGGGCGGTCCTCGGAAACGAGAAGCTGTGCGGATACGTCTCCCGGCACGATGAAGTGGGCAGTGCTCTTCGTAGCCGCGGCAGCAGCATGGGCGCAAGAGCCGCGCTTTCAGACCCGGGCCCATGAGGTTGTGGTGCCGGTCTCCGTCCTCACGAAGTCTGGCAAGCCGATGGAGAATCTACGCGCGGAGGATTTTCTCGTTCTGAACGACGGAAAGCCGCAGAGAGTACGAATGATTGCGCGCGATTCCGATCCTCTCCCCGTTTATGCAGCAATCGTTCTCCAAGTCAACGATTCCAGTGGCGCAGCTTTGGCCAAGATCAAGAGGACGGCATCCGTCGTCAGCAGCTACATTACGAACGACATGGAGACGGCAGCACCCAGTCTCGCGGCGGTTGTTACCGTTTCAGACGACGTACGGATGGAGCAGAATTTCACAGCCGATGCCGACATCCTGGGAGACGCATTCGCCAAGATCTCGGCGACCGGCAACTCAGGCCGCCTTCTCGACGGAGTAAGTCTGGCGTGTGACTTGCTTGCGGCGAGGAAAGGACCGGCGCGCCGCGTGATTGTGCTGATAAGCGAATCGCGCGACCGGGGGAGTAAGGCTCATTTCGCGGATGTCGTCCTGAAAGCGCAAAAAGACGATGTGGTCGTCTATACGCTTTCCTATTCGGCGTACGCAACTGCATTTACTCAGAAGGCGCCGGAACAGTCGCCGCCCGATGAACCTGGTTCATACGATCCGAATAACAGCGGAGGCTCTCTGTTGGCCATCGGAATGGAACTGGCGCGTCTCGGAAAGGTGAACATCGCGGAAGGTTTGGCACAGGCGACCGGAGGCGCCCACGATAAGTTCACGACTCTGCATGGCCTCGAGACACAGTTGACCGCGATCGGGACCGAAATTCACAACCGATACACGCTGACTTTTGTGCCCCCGGAGCCGCAGCCGGTGGGCTATCACCGGTTATCTGTCAGCGTGCGCAAGCCGGGAGATTTACGCGTCCACGCCCGGACCGGATACTGGAGCGCATCAGAGTAACGCGGGCATGCTGCGGGTTTGCGGAAACGTAAAACGCAAAAGGGGCCGGAGGAGAGGCCCCTTTTGTCCGTTGAAGGCGGGCTCATAGGTGTTGGTTACGACCCTGCCTACCGGAAGTGTCGGAGCGGCGTTTTCTGTTGCCTGTCCTACATATGAGATGCGCGTTTTCCTAGAACGGATTCACGTGCCCGGGAGCTATTGAAACCGCAGGATTTGCCGGCGGATGACCATCTCAGGCGCGCTTCGGCCATGGGTTCCAATCGTGCGACAAGCGATCCCTTTGGGCGGTGAGCTGCTGGGCGCGATCCGGATCGAGTCGAAACGATTGCCGAGTGGAGCGCTCATCTGCAGACCAAAACTCGGATTCCAGCCAAACGTCCCCGTCAGGTCTAATGCGGACGGCTTCGCGGAAACGGCCTGCGGTTACATCGTTGACGATTGACGTTAAACGGTCGATCTCCATTTCGGCGCTCTCCTGGCAGGCGTCGCATCCGCAGCTTGGGAAGGCTAGCATGCACCAGCGCCCGAAACGGAAGTGGAGCCCAGGGAAGCTCGAGAAGGCCAGGACGAGGGGCGCGGCACCGGGGTCATGCGGCAGCAGGCTTACGGTGGGGCGTGCTAAATGGTAACGCTGTTCCAGCTCAAGGTCTAGACCGTACCCTTCCGCGCGCTCGACATCGAAATCTCGTTCCAACCGGTTCAGCAGTTTCGCCGCAATTTCATGCAGAGGCGCGAATCGCTCCGGGTTTGTGACGCGGGAATATGCTTCGGGCGGTGGTGCGGCCATTCAGTTTGTTCGCCATTCTCGCGGGGTAACGCGAATGTTTCAGCATGCGGCTCCAACTGAGATGAGTTTAGCGCTACAACAGAAGCAATATGAATCGCAGAGTTTTTCTAAAATCGATCGCCGCCGCGTCGCCCTTGCTGGCCGTTCAACCACGCAAGGCGGAAGCGGCGCTGCCGAAAATGAAGATTACCAAAGTCCGGGTTTACGCGCCGTCGAATCCCAATCCTCTGTTCAATCAAAGTGACCTGGTTGTCACCATAGAAACCGATGGTGGGATTGTTGGAATCGGGGAAGGTGGATCAAGAGACCTGCTGCAGCAGTGCGCGGGAAGACTCATTGGAAGAGATCCGCAATACATCGAGCGGCTATGGCAGGATATGTCCCGCTCGTTCTTTTATCCTCCCGGACGCGAGAAGGAGGATGCGCTCGGTGCACTCGATCTGGCGCTTTGGGACATCAAAGGCAAGGTGCAGAACATGCCGGTTCACGAAGTGCTGGGCGGAATGGTTCGGAACTACTGCGAGTGTTACAACACAGCAGGCAAGATCCCGGGCGTTCGGCCCGGGATGAGCATCAAAGAACGCGCGCAGCTTACGATTGAGGCGGGCTATCGCGCGTTTCGCATGGGTGCGGCTGACTTGCCGATCTACAGCACTTACAACACGCGCGAGAGAGTCAACCAACTTTACGATGACTGCGTGCAGGCGCGGGAAGGTGTGGGCAAGAATGGCGACTGGGTTGTCGATTTCCACCAGCGCTTCGATTTATCCGATGCGATTCGCGGGTGCAACCTGATTCAGAGTCTTGCGCCGTTTTTCGTCGAGGATCCGGTTCGCGCCGAGGCATTCCAGGAGGACATCCCGATTCTGCGGGGCAAAACCAACGTGCCGATTGCCGCTGGAGAGGAGTGGGGGAATCGCTGGGACTTCAACAAGCTGGTCGAGAACCACGATATCGATTACGTTCGCGCCACACTTCCGAACGTCGGTGGAATCACGGAGATGATGAAGATCGCGGCCCTCTGCGAGACCCACTTTGTCGGCATAGTCCCGCATTTCACGGGGCCAATCGCGACGGCTGCGCTGGTCAACTGTTTAGGCACCTACTCAGGGCCGGTGCTGATGGAGTACAACTACGGCGGACGAAGCATTCCCTATTTGCCGGCGGCCCTGGATTTCAAAAACGGGAAGCTCTACCCGAATGAGCGACCGGGGCTCGGTGTGGAAGTCGATTTCAAGCAACTGAAGCAAATTGCGGAGTTCACCGAGCCTGTAACGGCCCGGGCACAGACGTATTTCCGTCCGGACGGCTCCATTACGAACTGGTAGCAAGCGGCTTGCGCCACCTGCGCCCGCAACGATCAGTGCGCAGTATTGAGGATTCTGGAGTAGCGCTTCAGCAATTCTTCACCAATCTGGGTCTGCGCGTTAACATCGGCCATGCCGGTCAGGACCTTGTCTTTCATTGAGCGAAGCTCCGGGTCTGGTAACTTGAACGGATCTTTCTGCTCGAAGGAGGCCATGGCTGCGATGCTCGCGTCGAGAGTACGCTCCTCCAGCCGAACATACTCGTTTTGCAATTCGTAAATATTGGCATAGCTCTTGACCTCCTGGTACGGCATGAAGCTGATGGCGCCCACGGACTGTGCGGTGGCCCAGCTCGACCCCGAAAGATCGGCGCGTTGGAAGCCCACAGTAACGTTCCGGATCGTGCTACGGTGCGTGATGAGCAGGTCATCAGCAAGCTGAATGATTTGGCGCTGATTAGCGATCACTTTGGGAGTAGTCTTGAGCACGTCCTGGAGTTCGCGCCGATTATCGCGAATTTCATTGAGGATGTTGTCTCGCGCTTCTGTGGCGATTGCGACATGACGGCGCCACTCGACGACGGATTCGAGACCCAGTGCGATCAGGATACCGATGGTCACGATCCCAAGATGAAGGAGAACATCTCTCCAGGAGGAGAGGGGATGTACCGGAGCGTCAATTTCCATGTTGTTATTGGACAGTGTACAGGCCGATGAGCGAGCGCCTGGCTCATGGATTCGGCTCGGCTGCTACGATGAACCACAAACGAATGTTCAGAACTACATTGCTGGTTTGCGCGACAGCGTGCTGGGCGCTCGCGGCTGCTCCGATAAAGGCGGTGAATCCGCAGATTGAGGCGATCGTCTCACAGGTCTCGGCGGACAGAGTCGCGCAGATTCAGAAGAAGCTGGAGAGTTTCGGGACGCGCAACATTTATTCGTCGACAACCGATCCGGAGCATGGAATCGGGGCAGCCCGGGAGTGGATTGCCGCCCAACTTCGCAGCTACAGCCCGAAGTTGCGAGTGTTTTTCGATAAGCACCGCTTGGCGAAACAGAATACCAGAATGCCGGGCAATGTGGAGATCTGGAACGTGGTCGCGGTGCTGCCAGGAACAAGCGAACCGGAACAGCAGGTGATCGTGAGCGGCCATTACGACAGCATCAACCTGGTGTATAAGGCGGGAGCAAATGGCCGGCGAGAGATGGATCCGCAAGCGATCGTAAGCGCGCCGGCTCCGGGAGTGACCGACGATGGCAGCGGCACGGCAGCCGTTATGGAACTGGCGCGGGTGATGAGCCGGTATCAGTTCCGGAAAACGATCGTATTCATCGCATTCGCAGCGGAAGAGTACGGCCTGTTTGGCAGCGGGCTGTATGCGGAAGCAGCGGCGGCGAAGCACGAATCAATCGAAGGCGTTTTCAACAATGACATCATCGGGAGCGATGTCACAGGAAACGGGGAGACGAGCAATCGGTACGTCAACGTGTATTCGGAGGAGCCGAACGATTCGAGCTCGCGACAGCTTGCGCGCTATCTGCGGGACATGAGCGAGCGGTATCAGCCGGGATTTAAAGTGAACCTGGTGTTCCGGCACGACCGCTTCGGGCGCGGAGGCGATCACAGTCCGTTCAACGCGGCTGGTTACGCGGCGGTGCGAATCACGACTCCCATGGAGAATTATTCGAACCAGCACACGGCGAACGACACGTTCGCGAACACGGCGCCTGGGTATACGGTGTTGGTGGCCAGGGCGAATGCGGCTGCAATTGCGTCACTCGCCATGGCACCGAAAGCTCCCGAGCTGCGGGCCGGGGCGCCGGCGCTGGGGCGCGCGTTCGCTTCGCCGCTTGGGCGTGGGAGGATGCCCGACGGCACGGCAGGGTACGATGCGGTGATGACGTGGCAGAACAACCATCCGGAGCCGGACCTGTTGGGTTACGTGGTGGTCATGCGGAAGAGCACTTCGCCGGTTTGGGAGAAGGAGATTTTTGTCGGCGATGTGAAGCAATACACGCTACCGAACGTGAACATCGATGAAGTAGTGCTGGGAGTAAAGGCGATCGATAAAGACGGCAACGAGAGCGTGGTCTCCGCCTACGTCACGCCGCCTTACCGGCAGAAGAAGATCGAGACTTATTGAAAATTTAAACGGCAGCGCGCCCGAGACACCAGACGCACTGCCGCGACCTTATGAAAGTGCTCTCCAGACTTCCGGCGACCCTCCGAAGATTGCCGGTACCGGGAAGGCACGCTCAACTACTTGCACTTTTGCTTCCTGGCGGACCGTCGTCTCGACGAGACTGGTATTTGTGATGAACGCGCGAGCAGATGCGCGTGCGGATCGCAGAAATAAGATAATGCGGATGCTCGCGCCCGCCTGTTGGATAACAGGAGCCGACGGCGTGCTCCGGGGAGGGTGGAAATGGCGCTAAGTATCAAGTCACATGTAGAAGACGATTTCGGCATCCTCGAGCTGGCGGGCCAGCTGACATTGGGACCGGGATTGTCTATCCTACGCGACGATGCACGAAAAGTGCTCGGCACGAAAAAGTTGTCCGGCCTCATTCTGCATGTCTCCCAAGTGACGCAAGCGGACAGCGCGGGGCTGGGGGAACTGACACTTGTATACACGCTGGCAAGTAAACGCGGATGTCCGATTCGCCTGGTTCAAGTAACCCCGCATCTGAGAAAGATGCTGGAGGTGACACATCTCGATGGGCTGCTGCCGGCGACCGAGGATATAGGCATGGCGAAGGCGGAGATGAAGGGCTAGACAGGCGGCAATATTACGATCTTCAGCACGGACGGAAACCACCTGGATGGAGCGACGGGCTGACAGGGATACGCAGCGCACGAACGCGCAAGATGGGCTAGGCTGGCTTGGTGGCCACGATTAAGGAAGGCGCAGGGACATCGAGCGGCTTTCCCTCCTGAAACCCTGCCTCTTGCAACCAGCGGTTCATCTCGGCAAAAGTGAAGGCTCGCCCGAGCTGGGTATTGACGAGCATATTGACTGAAAAAGTAAGAGCCTGCGGAGGACCGGCGCGATCGTCGTTGATGAGAAACTCGGCGATGGCGATCGTTCCGCCCGGCTTGAGGGCGTTGAAGACTTTGCGGAGCAATTCCTTGCTTCGCTCATCGCCTTCGGAATGCAAAATGTGGCCGAGAACTGCAACGTCATAGCCGCTACCGAAATTGACATCGAGGATGTCTCCCGCGATGTAGTCGTAACGTTCCGACAACCCATGCCGCGCGACTACTCTCTGCGTTACAGGAATAACGGCGTCCCAATCAACAGCAGCCACGCGAGCTTGCGGATAGGTTTGTGCGAAGCCGATGCTCCATACGCCAGAGCCGGCGGCGATGTCCAAAATTCTGATTGGAGCGTTTTTGGGAAGTGCGAGTGATCGTGCCAAAGCCAAAGCGGCGTGATAACCCAGGGGGAACAGAGCTTCGACGAAATCGCGGAAGAACTCCGCGCCTTCCTGCTGTGCATTTACCTGTTTCGCAGGCGCGCCGGTGCGAACACATTCGGTGAGAGACAGCCAAGCGGGGATCAAGTCGCGGCTGACATGGCTGAAAAAACCTCCGAGGGAACCCGGGCGCGAGCTAACCAGAAAACTGTCGCTTTCCGCAGTGAGAACATAGCGGCCTTCGCGGTCGCGCGCGGCTAGTGCGAACCCGATGAGTGCGTCCATGACGGCGATGACGCCGCGTTCGGATGCGCCAGTGGCATGCACAAGCTCGCGAGCACTCATAGGTTGGGTCGCCAGGGCGTCAAAGAAACCGTTGCGTACCGCAGCTTCGATAATCAGCGCCGGTGCGTAGCCCCAGGCGAACTGCATGAGGCGTTCCGGTGTAGCAGACGTCGGAGCAGGAATGGATTCGGTCATTTCTAAGAAGATTATCAGCTCTTCGAGCCGGATTCCAGCCGATGAGCCTAAGTGGGCCAGCTTCTACACGGTTCGTGGTGACAACTGTTTCGATGAGTACAGAGCCTATTGCTGCCGGCGTTTACGCGAAGCTGCGGCTTGCATTTATCGGCGCTGTTTTACTGTTAATGGGCACCGGTGCGACGTCGCAGTACTGTCTCAAACGATCTAAAGACGACGCTGTTTGGGTTGCACATACCTACCAGGTATTAAGAGAGCTGCAAGGGCTTTCGTCGGCAGTACATATGGCGCAGAGAGATGAGCGGGCCTATCTGCTGACGGCGGACCCGAAGCTGTTGGTCCGTTTACACGCTGAGTGGAGCCGGATTGCGGCGCGGATGACCATTCTTGGCACCCTCACAGTGGATAACGCTGTGCAACAACAGCGATTGGCACGGCTCCAGGTTCTGCTGAACGAATGCCGGGCGGCACAAGGTCGCAATCTCCGGACTGCGGGAAAGGACCGGCAGAAAGCCGTTCTCGAGTACGCGCTCTCCTCCACGAGGGAGGAACAGAGGATGAGCAAGGTTGAGGATTATTTTTTCCAACTGCGGGAGGACGAGGACGGGTTATTGCAGGCGCGCTCCCGGTTTTGGCAGAACAGCTCAGAAATTGCCGCGGTGCTGGTCGGGGCGGCGACGATCTTAGGAACTTTACTGATCGTGTTATCGGGGTTGTGGATTCGACACGATCTACGCCGGCGGGAGAAGGCCGAGGCCACGCTCCGGCAATTTCAGGAGGAATTGGAAGCGCGAGTCGAGGAACGGACGGCGGACCTGTCCCGGACAACAGCTTCCCTGGAATCAGAAATCGCCGATCGCCGAAAGACGGAGGAGCGCTTAGGTGAAAGCGAGTGGCGTTATCGCATGCTGTTTGACGACAATCCGCTGCCCATGGAAATCTTCGACCCGGAAACGCTCGCATTCCTGGCCGTAAACAAGGCAGCAATAGAGCTATACGGCTACAGCGCGCAGGAGTTTCAGCACATGACGCTGCGCGACACCCGACCACCCGAGGAACTTCCCAGCTTGCTGGAGTTTCTGGAGACCGTCAAGACCGCCGAGGCTTACAGCGGCACCTTCGTTACCCTGCACAAGAACGGCAATTTGATCAACATCGAAGCACGGGTACGAACAATTGAGTTCGGAGGCCGCAAAGCGCGGCTGAAGCTGGTGACAGACGTCACCGAACACAAGCGCCTGGAGACGCAACTCCGCCAATCGCAAAAGATTGAGGCTGTAGGACGGCTCGCCGGAGGAATCGCGCACGACTTCAATAACCTGCTCACGGTCATTCTGGGCTATAGCGATAGTATTCTGCGTACGATCGACCCGAGCGACAGGATAGGCGAAAAAGTGTTAGAGATCCAGGCAGCCGGCCAACGCGCAGCCAATCTCACGAAACAGCTTCTAGCGTTCAGCCGCAAGCAGATTCTGCAGCCGCAAGTGCTGGAGCTTAATACTCTGGTCTCGAACATCAGCCACATGTTGGGAAGGTTGTTGGGCGAAGACGTCCGAATCTCGCTCCATCTCGATGCCGGTCTGGGGCAGATCAGGGCCGACCCCACGCAATTGGAACAAGTCCTGGTCAATCTGGCGGTTAACGCACGTGATGCCATGCTTCACGGCGGTCAGTTGGTCATCGAGACGCGCAATATCGAACTCGACCACCCGGGCGCAGTTTTGCAGGGCGTACCTCCGGGCCGATACGTTTTGCTGGTGCTGAGCGACACAGGTTGTGGAATGAGTGAAGAAGTCAAGGCTCGCGTCTTTGAGCCTTTCTTCACGACGAAAGAGGTAGGCAAGGGTACCGGCCTAGGACTCTCGATGGTGCTGGGAGTGGTCCAGCAAAGTGGCGGCACGGTGACGATCTACTCCGAGCTTGGGGTTGGCACGACGTTCAGAATCTATTTACCGCGTTTGGATGCGCCAGTTACGCAAACCGCGGAGCCGGAAGCGCCGCACCATCCGCCAGCCGTAAAGGGCGCCACGATCCTGTTGGTCGAAGACGAGCCTTCGCTGCGTGCTCTGGCGCGCGAGGTTTTGCAGGAATCCGGTTACGTCGTCATCGAGGCAGGTAACGGGAAAGAGGCACTGAAAGTTGTCGAGGATATCACTGTCCAGCCAGCTCTGCTGCTCACCGACGTGGTGATGCCCGAAATGAGCGGCTTGGAACTGGCCGAGGAGTTGCGCCGAAGACGCCCCGATGTAGCGGTGATCTACACCTCCGGCTACACTGACCATGCGCTACTCGAGCGCAATACGTTGCGGGAAGATATGCCTTTTCTGCAGAAGCCGTACATGCCGGCAAGCTTGCTCGAATTGGTCGCAAAGGTTCTGGAGAACAAGCGCCCTGAGCCGCCGGGCGCGCCTCAAGACGGCGGCCAAAGGCAGGTTGTTGAAATGGCTGGAACGCTGTCGTAAAAGCCAATCAGCACTTCGCGATATTCGTGGCCGATTCCATCAGGTCAGGCTTCGATGATGCACCTGTTCGCTGCCGCTAAGCCTAATGGCGAACCTCGCCCGTGAAGCGAGGCGCAGGTCGATCCCGGTAAGCTGAGAACAGCGAACATGCAGATGCACGGGAAGAACATTATCGGCGCGCAGCTTTCAAGCGCCGGAGAGAAGACGTTTCAAGCGTATGATCCGCGGCGGGGCGAAGCGGTTGGCCCGCTGTTTCACGAAACAACCGCGAAAGAAGTAGATCGCGCGCTCATGCTGGCCGAAAATGCAGTCGCGGAACTGCGCGAGATGGAGGCAGACGGGATCGCGGATTTCCTGTTGAGTATTCGAGACGAGATCTCGGGCATCGGGGATAATCTGATCGCGACGGCCGCGCAGGAAACCGGGCTCGACGAAGCACGATTGAAGGGTGAGCGCGACCGCACGCTGAATCAGATCAAACTGTTTGCCGAGATTGTGCGCGAAGGTTCGTGGGTGGATGCGCTCATCGATACTCCGCTTCCCGATCGCAAGCCTTTGCCGCGGCCGGATATCCGGCGAATGCTTCGCCCGATTGGGCCGGTCGCGGTTTTTGGGGCGAGCAATTTTCCGTTGGCCTTTTCGGTGGCGGGCGGGGACACGGTTTCCGCTTTCGCAGCGGGGAACCCGGTGGTCGTGAAGGCGCATCCGGCACATCCCGGGACCTCGGAACTGGTGGCGAGCGCAATCATCAAGGCGGTGAAAGCGAGATCGATCCCGGAAGGCACTTTCTCCCTGCTGCATGGGAAATCGCCCGAGGTCAGCGTGTCGCTGGTGACTCATCCGAACACGAAAGCTGTGGGTTTCACCGGGTCCGGGCGCGCCGGTCGCGCGCTCTTCGATGCGGCGGCGCGGCGACCGAACCCAATTCCGGTCTATGCGGAGATGGGCAGCGTGAATCCAGTTTTCGTGCTTCCCGGCATTTTGAAATCGAACGGGCAGGCCATTGCCGAGGGATTGTCCCGTTCTGTGCTGCTCGGCGTCGGGCAGTTTTGCACATGCCCTGGTTTGGTGTTTGGTGTCGATAGCGACAGCTTCGAGAATTTCCAAGGAAAGCTAATCGATGCTTTCGAGCAGGCGTCGCCAGGGACGATGTTGAATCCTGCGATTGCAAAGGCGTACGCCGACGATTTCGAGCGCGTCGCCGGTGTCAAAGGTATCGAGCGTCACGTTTCCGCGCGTTCCGGCGATCCGCACAAAACAGAGGGGCAGCCGGGCGTGTTGATGACCGATTTGAACAACTGGCTGGCGAGCAAAGAGCTGCACGGGGAGATTTTCGGCCCTTCGACGGTGGTGGTTCATTGCGGGTCGCCGGATCAGCTCTTGAAAGCAGCGCGGGCGTTGGAAGGCACCTTGACCGCGACCATTCACGGCACCACGGAGGAGTTGAGCAAGCACTCGGAACTGGTCGAGATTCTGAGCCGCAAAGCGGGAAGACTGGTCTTTAATGGTTTCCCGACCGGCGTCGAAGTGGGCTATGCAATGCATCACGGCGGTCCGTATCCCGCGACAACGGATGAGAAGTTCACTTCGGTAGGAGCAACGGCTATCTATCGCTTTGCGCGTCCGGTGTGTTACCAGGGGTTCCCGCAGCATCTTTTGCCTACCGAATTACAGGACGCAAATCCGCGCGGTATCTGGCGCATCGTCGACGGGCAGTTCACACGCAACGCGATCTAGACCTCGGATCACGCCAGATGACCATCGAAATTCCTCCGGATACCGAAACATGCGACGTGAAATATGGCACGAAAAAAGTCACGCTCACGAATCTGAAGAAGATTTTTTGGCCGGCTTTGGGAAAAACCAAGCGCGATCTTCTGCTCTACTACATCGCCGTTGCGCCGGCGCTTCTTCCGCATGTAAAGGATCGCGCGATGGTGATGAAGAGATATCCGAACGGTATCGAGGGGAAATTCTTCTTCATGAAGCGAACGCCGCTGTACCGGCCGGAGTGGCTCGAGACATGTTCTATCGAGCATAAATCGGGGAACATCATCGATTTCCCTATCGCTCAGGATTTGCCCTCGCTGCTTTGGATCGTGAATCTCGGCTGCATCGATCTGAACCCGTGGTACGCGCGGTGCGACGATGTGGACCGCCCCGACTTTCTGCACTTCGATCTGGACCCTGTTCCGCCCGCCGGTTTCGCGCAGGTTTGCCAGGTAGCGCTGGTTTTGAAAAACTATCTGGACGGTAAGAAGGTTGAGAGCTACGCGAAGACCACGGGATCGCGAGGCATCCACATTTATGTGCCGATCCAACGCAAGCCGGTGCAGAAAGAAGTGTGGCGGGTCGCGAAGAAAATTGCGTTCGAGCTAGCGAAGCAGCACCCCGAATCCATCACGTCTGAATACCGCGTTGCGCTGAGGCCTGAGGGGCGCGTGCTGGTCGATTACAACCAGAACGCGTGGGGAAGAACGCTCGCGTCGGTCTATTCGGTGCGGCCTCGCCCGGAAGGGACCGTGTCGGGTCCCGTGACTTGGGAGGAAGTGGCCGGCGGGATTTCCATTTCGGATTTGACGATGGATAGCGTGCCCGCGCGTATAGAGAAGCTGGGCGACCTTTTCAAACCAGTGCTGCGGCAACGGTCACGCTGTCCGCTGGAGTCGCTCACATGAGTCTTCCTTTGCCCACAGACTACCCTCCGATGGAGGCGGACACGGCGCGTGAGATTCCGATGGGAGGCGAGTGGGAGTACGAGCCGAAATGGGATGGCTTCCGATGCCTGGCTTTTCGCGACGGCGAGAACCGCGATGGTGAGAAGCTGGAGATCATGTCGAAATCGGGACAGCCGCTGGCCAGATATTTCCCGGAAATTGTCGAGGGGCTGCTCTCGCTCTCCGCGAAAAAGTTTGTCCTGGATGGCGAGTTGATCGTCACCGAAGAGCGGACATTGAATTTCGACGCATTGCTGCAGCGCATTCATCCGGCGGAAAGCCGCATCAGGAAGCTCGCCAAAGACACACCTGCGACGCTGCTGGTTTTCGATTTGCTGGTGAATGAACGCGGCGTGGATCTTACCGGTCGAGTGCTCGACGAGAGGCGAACGGAGCTGGAGCGGTTTGCACAGAAATTTTTTGCCGAACAGAATCGGATTCGACTCTCCCCGCGCACGCGCGATTTCGATACGGCGAAGGCGTGGTTTAAACGCATGGCCGGGCCGCTCGATGGAATAATCGCGAAGCGCGTTGACCGCCCCTACGCGTCGGGCGAGCGCAATTC
>JAVKSW010000026.1:0-1454 GCA_039583505.1 Bryobacteraceae bacterium
CACCCGCAATCCGCTATTCAGCCGTTTCGCAAAGCGCTGGAACTGAAGCCCGAGACGCCGGGGGTGCGGCAAGCGCTGGCGGATGCGCTGTTCCAGGCAGGTGGACTGGACGAAGCCGCCGCGCAGTTCGAAGCAGTTACCGGCATCGATCCCAGCAACGCACACGCCTGGTATACGCTGGGCCGGACTTTGGTCGGACTGGCACGGAACGCTTACAAAAAGGTTCTCAGCAAAGCGCCGCCGGACTCCGCTTTGGCGCTCGCCGTCAAAGCCGACGGACTGCTGAGGCGCCAGCAATACCCGCGTGCCTTCTCCGTCTTCAATGAGGCGCTATCGAAAGACCCGGAGCTGGTAAGCGCGCGGCTCGCGATAGCCCAGATCTACGAAGCGGCAGGGCATGCGGACTGGGCGGCGGAAGAGAAGGCGCGTGCGGGCCAGATCGACTGCGCAGTTCACGAGATGGAGTGCGATTTCGCGCAGAGCCGTTACCGGGCGATACTCGCTGCGACAGACCGTCGGAAAACTGCCTCGGACCTTTATTGGCGCGCTCAAGCTTACATCGCGTTGTCTTACCAGGCATTCGCGAAACTCGAGCAACTGCCACCGTCGGAGGAAATGTACATGCACCGGGCGGGCGTGGAATACGATGCGGGGCACGCACGCCAAGTAGTAGAAGATTTGCGCAAGGCGTTAGACCTGGCGCCGCAAGATCGCGCGCTTCAGGGTGAGCTCGCGATGGCTTTGGGCGCGGCTCGCGAATATGAAGCGGCGTATAAGCTCGCCCTCGAGCTTCTGGGTGACGAACCCGATTCGCCGGGGCTGAATGCGTTGGCCGGCGATGCGCCGCTGCATCGGCAGAAGGCAGAAGCGGCCATACCGTACCTCGCGAAATCCCTTGCCAAGGATCCAAAGAATCCCGTGACGCATCGTTCGCTTGGTCTCGCGTATATGCAAAGGGGGTCTCCGAAACTTGCTTTGCCTCACCTGGAAGCGGCTGCCGCTCTGGACACCGATGGCAGTCTTCACTATCAACTCGCAAGCGCGTACCGGCAGACCGGCGATGCCGAACTCGCCCGCAAGGCCATGGCCAGGTACCGGGAACTATCGGCGCAAGCGGCCGTAGCGCCGGCGCCGGAGATCACTGCTCCGCGCGCGCGGTAACGTTACTTAGGTTCGATTACAACCTGGGTCGCGTTTAGGCGGGCGATGGGCACGTGCTGCAGTTTGCCGCTGGGCCAGCGTATCTCGATTTGCCGGTTAGGGTCGATGCGACCGAAATGGACGGGCGCCAGGCTCGAAGAGGCATAGCCGATAGCGGAACTTTGAATGTGATATTGATTGCCGACGCGTATCACGGCTCCGATCCCGTCCCGATTGGACTTCGTGCCGCGCGGAAGCACGTCGAGATATGGGCCCCCGCGAGGACTGGTGTTGTGCCACAACTCCGCCAACGC
>JAVKSW010000026.1:1554-13814 GCA_039583505.1 Bryobacteraceae bacterium
GACTTCGTGCCGCGCGGAAGCACGTCGAGATATGGGCCCCCGCGAGGACTGGTGTTGTGCCACAACTCCGCCAACGCCGCGGTTGCGATAGAGAGTATTGGGAAGGCCCGCGAAGTTACTGGGGTGACAATAAATGCGAAGCCCCTGGCTGGGATCGCCGCAGAATAGGTTGAATGACGGCGTCCACTTCATATAATTCACCACGAACAGATCCGGCAGGCCATCGTTGTCGTAGTCGAACCATCCCGCCGCCGCTGACCACATGTCGCTGCGTATGCCTGCTTTAGCCGAAACTTCGTCGAAGGTTCCGTCGCCGCGATTATGGTAAAGCAGGTTGCGGAAGACGCCGGCGACGAAGAAATCGACGTTGCCATCGTTGTCGTAATCCGCGGCCGCAACGCCGTTGGAATAGCCATCGCCGGCAACTCCCGCTTTCTCCGTCACGTCGGTAAATTTGAGGCCGCCCTCGTTGCGATAGAGGCGATTGTAATCGCGCGGCGACTGCTTCTTCAGCGAAGGAACGCCAGCCCCATTCGTGAAATAGATATCGGGACGGCCGTCGTTGTTGTAATCGAATACGGCCACTCCTCCTGGCATCGCTTCAATACTGCGTTTCTCCGGAGTTGGATGATTTTCGAGCACAAACCGCAGGCCCGCGCGGTCTGCAACGTTCTCAAAACGGATGCGGCCGCGAACCGCGGCAGGATCCTGCGAGAGCACGACGAATGCGATCGTCAGAGCCAAAAGGAAGAGAAGGGTAAGGCGGGTTACCACGTGTGGACAGCAATCAGTTTGGGTAATGCAGGAGCATCGCCGACCACCTCGACATGGAGGACAAATTCCAGGTCGCTGTTGACCCAGTTCGCGGGCAGCTGCCGCAAGATGGGGGTGAGCAACTCGGGGTCGGCCACAATTCGACCCGCCTCCTCCGTTCCATATACCGTGAGACCTGCTCCGATCATCATGAAATCGCCAGTGGTGGAGCGAGGAAGGCGGCAGATCAAGAGGTAATCTTCTGGCGACCGTCCGTTATCTGTCTTGGATTTCAACATCCAGACGCGCCGTTTCGCGGAATCCACAACACACGGCTTCGAGCCATTGAACGCAAACCGGAAGCGCATGTCCTTAGTAATTTCCGCCGTCCAGCGGTTCGTGAAGGCTCCGATCAATATAGGGGCGGAGTCATGCAGATCATTGAAGTCTACTTTGCTCGCGAGTCGAAGCTTGGTGCTGCGCGAGTGCTGCGCCAAAAGAGTCGCCACGCGGACCGCGGCGACAGTATCTCCGAAGCCGACGTATTGATCTTCAACGGGAACGAAATCGGAGCCATTGAGCAGCTCAGGGGGAAGGTCAATGAGGCGCTGGACGGGCATCTTAAGAGGTCCGTTATGTTGCCGGTCGAGGTCGTTTGCGCGCGACGACGGATGATAAACAATGGGATTGGGCAGCACGAGCAGTACTGGTGTCGCTCTGTTGAACACTGGCGCCCAGAAGAGATCGAACCCGCCGGTGCGGTGCAGCGTGGAGCGGCCCGCGACAGCCAAGAGTACGGCCAAAGCGGCGAAACCGAAAACCAGCGAAATGCGCCTGTTGCGGATGGCGCGGCGACGGTTGAAATCGGATGGATGCAACTCAGCCGTGCCGGTAGTATGAGAAAATGCTCCTACGCCGGAAACGGCATAGGTATCCTCGTCGCGATAGTGAAAAACGGGAACGTAGGAACCAGGCGATAAATCGATGCGCACGAGGTCGTGGGCTCCATCCGCGACGTAATACTGCGCCAGACGCCTGCGAACTTCGCGGGCACCTACGCGGACGATACTGTCGTCGCCAAGATCCGTGGTCGCATGACGACCAAAAACCTCGGTAGCAAGCGTGCGCTCCTTCAGAGTTTCGCCCGCTCCTTCGAGTGTTTTAATTGCAACGTAACGCAAGAAATCCTGGCATCGCTTGCTGCCGTGGAAAACCGCGCTGCCCAGAATCAGGTCCAGTTCGCGCCTCACCTCGGAAGCATCGGGGATAGACGATAAGACCTCCAAATTTACCCCCGACTCCTCTCGGTTGAAAACATTTGTGACGATTGTACACCTCGCCTAACAAAAGAATTTAGGTTCCGCTTCGAATATTTGCGAGGGGGAAGCAGCTTGACCGACAGCGACTTAAACGGGGTGTATTACGGTGTTCTCCTTGTGTTTGGCTGCTTCGGAAGTGTTGAATACCCCTATTCCGCGAACGGCGCGGTCCCAATCGGTTGGGTAACTATGTCGATACCGTTCGCCCCGGGAGGTGAGTTATGAAGTCTCAGATATCCGGTCTTGCCTGGCTCACGCTGTCGCTGGCGTTGAGCCTATGTGCCCAAACACCGACTGGCACGCTAGAAGGAACGGTGCTCGATCCATCGGGCGGGGCCGTGGCAAATGCTACAGTCCGGGTCACTAACAACGCCACGAGCGAAACAAAAGAGCTAAAGACGGATGCGGGCGGCCATTACGTTCAGCCGCTGCTGAACCCGGGCTCCTATACCGTGCAAGTGGAAGCCGCCGGCTTCCGGCCGGCGAAACAGGAAAACGTCAAGGTAGACGTGTCTCAGACCTATGCGGTTGATTTCTCGCTGCAAGTGGGGACCATAACCGAGAGCATTCAGGTGGAAGCTACCACTCCGCCGCTGGACAACAGCGATGCCACGCTCGGGCAGGTGATCGATACCAGGACGATACTCGATCTGCCGTTGAATGGCCGAAATCCGTTCGCTCTCGCGGAACTGGTGCCGGGCGTGAACAACGTCGGTAACGCCTCGACGCCTCACATCGGCGGCTCACGCAATGCGGTAAACGAAGAGCAGATCGATGGCGTGACGAATATTTTGCCTGAGAACAACGTGGGCAACACCACGGCCGCTTATACACCTATTGTCGATTCAGTGAATGAGTTCAGTGTCCAAACCAATGCGCTGTCGGCCGAGTATGGCCGCTTCGGCGGGGGCGTGATCAACGTGGTGACAAAATCAGGCACCAATGAATGGCATGGAGGCGCGTTTACCTTTGCGCGCAACGGCGTCCTGAATGCGAATGACTTTTTCGCAAACCGCGGCGGCGGGGCGCGGCCCGACATGCATCGTTATCAGTACGGCGGAACGTTCGGCGGACCCATCGAGATTCCTCACGTCTACAACGGGCATAACAGAACGTTCTTCTTTTTCGGTTTTGAAGAGACCAAGGAGGCGGATAACGCAGTCGAGACCGATACGGTGCCCACTGCGGCGCAACGGCTGGGGGATTTCTCGGCACCGGGTAACCCCACAATCTACGATCCGAGTACGGTACACACGGATGCGAACGGGAACCTTGTGCGCACGGCTTATCCGAACAACGTCATTCCAGGGACCCTGCTGAACCCCATCGGTCAAAAAGTGATCAGCTATTTCCCATTGCCCAACACCGGCGGCCCGAACGCGCTGGCAAACAACTACCTTATCTCCGGCGTCAGCCGCACCGATGACGACCACTTCGACACGCGCCTGGATCACAACTTCACCGACAAATGGCACAGCTTCCTGCGCTTCTCTCACGATTGGAACGACTTCGCTCCGTTGAACGACTACGGCAACGCGGCTTCGGCGGGAGGGAATGGCCCCTCGAACGGAGGCTCCTGGAGCGCGTCGATGGATCACACGATCAGTTTCAGCCCCACGCTGATCGCGGATTTCCGGTATGGGATCAGCCGGTCGTACGTGACGCGCACTCCGTATGGAAGCGGCTTCGATCCCACGACGCTCGGCCTGCCCGCTTCGTTAGCGAGCGTCGCCTCTTCGCTGGATCTGCAATTCCCGCGCTTCGATATTCAAAACACCGCCGGGCTCGGCGCCAACGGCTATGTGTATCTGATCGAGAATCCCTTTGCGCACGACGTCACCGCCAGTTTGACAAAGGTGCTGAATGGCCACACGATCAAGTTCGGCGGCGAATTCCGTAAGTTGTATATCAATTTCACGCAATTCGGCCAGCCGGACGGTCAGTTCGGCGTCAGCCAGCAATGGACGCAACAGAATGTCCTTTCTTCGAATGGCACCGGCTCGTCTTTCGCAACCTTACTGCTCGGCTTGGTTGATTCTTCCAATCAAACCTACGATTCCACCGCGGCTTCTTCCAGCGCTTACATGGCCTATTATTTTCAAGACGACTGGAAGGTATCGAAGACTCTGACCCTGAATCTGGGTCTGCGCTACGAAGTCGAGTTCCCTCGCACGGAGCGCTACAACCGATTGTCTTATTGGGATCCAAATCTCCCGTCTCCATTGCAAGGACAGGTTCCCGCGAGCGCGTGCCTGTACTGCGGCGACCTGCGCGGGCAGATGCTTTTTGTGAATCAGCCGGGTAGTTTGTATGGCCGCTCTCAAGCGCCCACCCAATGGGAGGATTTCGGGCCGCGGGTTGGCATCGCCTGGAACCCGACGCCGAAGCTAGTCATCCGTTCGGGGTTTGGCATCGCCTATCTGCCTTCGGCTTTGCAGGCTGCCGGCAGTTCAGGCGCAGCGGGCACGCAAGGCTTCAGCACTCAAACGTACGTCAACGGCTCGAATGACCAGCATGTAACGCCGTACAGCACGCTCAACAACCCGTTCCCGGCTGGATTCATTCTTCCCGCCGGCCCCGCGGGCGGACCCGGTACACAACTGGGGAACACCATCGACCAATCGTTCTTCAGCTCATACCGGAATCCCTATACAATTCAGTGGAACTTCAATGTCCAACGTGAATTGCCCGGTCAGATAACCGCGGAGGTGGCGTATCTGGGGAACCGCGGGCTATTCCTGGTCGATGGCGATCCCGGCCAGCCCTTCGACCAGGTCGACCCGACCTATCTTCCCCTGGGAAACCAGCTCATTCAGAACGTCCCGAATCCCTTCTATGGAAAAATAACAGGCTCCGCGCAGAATGGTCTGAACACGCCGACTGTGCCGTACTATCAATTACTCGAGCCGTTCCCCCAGTATTCCCAGGTCTACAGCTTCCGCAAACCGACCGCGTCGTCGATGTATCACGCCGTCACGGTGCGCCTCAACAAGCGCTTTCAAAACGGTCTGAGCTTCCTGGTGTCCTACACGGGCGCGAAGCTAATGGACAATTCCGCCGCGGCAGTCACCTACCTGGGACCGAACAGCGGCACGCGGGCAGACCAGTACAACCTACATCTCGAATGGGCTGTTTCTCCCCAGGACATCTCGCACGATCTGGTGACCAGCTTTACTTACGAGTTGCCCTTCGGCCGAGGCAAGATGTTCGCCAGCAGCGCTCCTGGACTGGTGGATAAGGTAATTTCCGGCTGGCAGGTTAACGGCATCATCTCGTGGGAAAGCGGAACGCCCGTGGTTTTGATGCCGGCTACCTACACTACGGGCTTAAACACTCTGAATGAGCGTCCCGACAACAACGGGCACAGCGCCGCAGTGGCCAATCCGACTATAGGCAGTTGGTTCAATACATCGGTGTTCTACACGCCGCCGCCGTTCACCATCGGTACGGCTGGCCGGACGCTGCCCGACGTTCGCAATCCCGGCATCACGAACGCGGATCTGTCGTTGTTCAAGAACAACTACTTCGGTCACAACGAGCGCTACAATCTCCAGTTCCGCGTGGAGGCGTTCAACGCGCTGAATCACCCGCTGTTTAATGCGCCCGACACGAACATCAATGACTCGACGTTCGGACAAGTTACTTCCACGAATCCGAACGTTCCGTCCGAGCGCCAGGTTCAGTTGGCGGTGAAGTTCCTGTTCTGATCGAAAGCACCTCCGGGGACCGGCACACAGCAGTGTCCAGGACCCGATTGGGCTCTCATCTCGTTTTCGAGTGGTCAGTGTCTTCGGGGAAAAGCTGCAAGTGCCGCCGCACTGCAGCGTCGTATGCCGCTGTGCGACGGCCGGTTACCGCAATCTCCAGTTCATAGGCATCAAGTAGCGCCCGCGATACCGCACGATCGAGCGGGAACTGCCGGCGCGCGTCCTCGAGCACCGCGAGGGCTTCCTCGGCTGAGTTCTCCCGCCCCAACCAGAACGCCAGATCGAGATATGGCGAGGAATCCCGCACTCCTTTGGCAATCGCTTGACGCATCAATCCGATGGCTCTGCGTTGGCTCTCCGTATCCTGGTCCAGCGGCGCTTCCCGGGCCGCAGTTTCAAGCAGCGGCTCGGTCAGCGGTTCTGCCGAATCGCTTGTCCGGGCACGCAGCAGCTTGAGCAGCGGCGGACGATAATATGCGAATTTCTGCGCGGCCAGCAAGCTGTACGCCTGAATCAAGGTGTCGATTGGAAGCGGTGCCGATGCCGCGCCGTCGGGACGGTTCAGCCATACAAGATCCGGCAGGTCCGCAGTGGTCTGCTGCCAGGCCTCGTTCGGATAGGGCTCGCCGATGCGGCGCACAATCCGGTGCTCCGTGAGTGTTGCGTGCGGCGCCATCCAAGGCCTCCAGGCATGTGGCAGGCGATGCAATCGTCCTCTGGCGTGGTGGCGGCCCGCTCGGCGTGCGGCGCAGTGCAATTTTGCTGCGTGTGGCACTTCATGCATTGCCGGCGAACACGAGCCATGGCGGCGGGCCCAAACGCTTCTTCATGCGGGTTGTGACAAGTGAGGCAACTCAGGGCTTCGCCACCGGCACGGAAGCACTTGCTCATGCGCATCTCGAATCCATATTCGTGCGCATCCGATTCCGGCGATTCTCCCGGTTGAGGGGGAATATCGAAGAGTGCGTAGACACTGGCCGAGTACATGCCCGGGCGAAAATCCGTGTACTGCTTTCCGGGCTGCAAGAGCCGAATATGAGCATCCTGATGACAGTTCAGACAAATCTGCTCGGCGATACGGGGCGCCAGGTGCGCGGGGTTCACAATGATCGTATCTCGTTTCGGGGCGGCGCGTCCGCTGCCACGCTCCGCGACATGCAGTTGGCCCGGACCATGACAATTCTCGCATCCAATCGCCATCTCGCGAAACGGCGGCTCGGCGAAGAGTCCGGGCCGGTTCGCCGCCGCTTGCGGAGTGCCGCTGTGACACAAGATGCACCCGGTCTCCACCAACCGGCTGAACCCGAAATCGTTCGTCTGATATCCGGGCGATAGATCCCATTGCTTCGTGCGGCTATACCAGGTCAATGGCGCTTGCGCAAGATAACGGTTGTTCCGGATGAGATAGCCGACTCCATTTATCCCGGAGCCAATCGCGTATTCCAGCTTGTGCTTCGTGCGGAATACGTCGCGTCCTTGCGCATCCAATTCGTATTCGGACTGAAAAAAGTCATTACCGACCCGGCTGACTTCGAAGTAACGGTCGAGGGTGCGCGCGTAAACCTTAACGGAACTCGTCAGAGCGTTGAGGGCCGGGGCGTTCGCCGCGAGATCAAGCGAGTGGCCCATCTCGGTCTTTCGATACATCTGGTAAATCGCGCGATGACATGCGGCGCAGGCCTTCGAGCCGACATAGTTTACGCCGGGTCGGATGTTAAGCGACGGCGTAGCGGCCACAGACGCGGGAGGCGCGGCCAAGCAATCGCAACCGACCGCTAAAACGCTCGCGAGCAGCCTATATTGCATGCGGCACGATCCTCCGTGTACGCCGCGGGGTGGCCCAACATAGCGCTGGTGTGCAATGGCCAGCCGAAAACTACATGGTGACGAGAAGAATCGTTCGGAACTCCCAGCTTCGATGTATTCGTGTATTCGGATCGGGGCGGTGGTTTACCAGGTTCGCAGATGGAACGGATCGGCTCGTCTTAGGGCCTCGCGACTCCGACTCGGCCCTCTGTGTGTTTAAGCGGCGGAAAGACGCTTGCATGTCCCAATGGAAGGAAATGACACTTCAAGCGAGGACTAAGATGGCAAAGGGCTCATTGAAGAATGCCCCTGGGATTGTAAATGCCAGATGCCGTCGGAAGTAACGACGTCAATCCCAGAGCTGAGCAGAAGAGCCATATTGAAGCGTTGCCTGGAGGTATTTTTCGGACAAGCTCGCCAATCGTCGCAACGTTCGCGATGGAACGAGGGAGAATTGCGGCGACGAGAACGCGTTACAGAGTGATGCAGCGCGGACTTACTTCAGCCAAGCCGCACCTATCAGTGCTGCGACAAACACGAGCTGAATCGCCGCACGCACCGGAATACTCGGCACGCGCCTGCCTGCGATGGTGAGATTCTCGCGCGCCGCGCGCATATTGGCTGGGAACATCGCGATCAATAGCAAAATGAGGCATTCGCTTGCCAGCCGGAAGGTTCCGGCAAGGAGCAATCCAATCGCCCCCAATATCTCGAGTACGCCCGTGACGGTCACGATTATGTCGGGGCGAGAAAACGCCGCAGGCACCATCCGAATCAGATCCGCACGCCTCTTACCCCAGTGGCCGGATGCCGTCAACAGAAGCATGAGTGCCATTGATATCCGAAGAATCAGGCCAGTGCTCTGAAACAGAGTCACGCCGGCTCGGCCAACCGACCACAGGACAACAACGCTGATGAGTAACGCAATGAGTGGTTGCAATTTACTTTGGTAGCCGTCCGACCGGAACGCACACGGCAAGAATGTCTCAGGCCGCGGTAGTGGATGGTTCCTCCCGTTGCGCTCCCGGCTGACTCTCGTATCGGCTTGCCAGCTCCTTCGCCAAAGCGTTTGATCCTTGTTCCATGAAAGGCATTAGCATCTCGTACCGCTCCTCCGGGAGGAAATCCGTGATCCATACAAATCGGGAGCGGCCCTGACCAGCGCTCATGATTTGCATGGACGCACTGTGAAAGTCGAACAGATTCCCGAGCACCGAATAAGCCACTCGTCTCTCGTCGTCATTGACGTCAATGATTCGCTCTTGTACCAACATCCCACCCTCAAACGTCACCGTGCGAACGCCATCCTCGTATTCACAATCGGTCAATATCCCTCTAAACAGGGTGTGAGCGGCACCTACATCACGCAATGCGGCCCACGCCATCTGGACGGGCACGTCCAGCAGAATCTCTTTGTGTATCGAACCCATTTTTTCACTCTCCGGAGCACACCGTTGTCACGCTTCTATTCTGTTCCGTAATGCCTTCAGCCTAACGTGCCCGAGTGGCTCTGTCGCAGTGCGGGAAAACAGCGCTGGCCGCTGCTTGGGTTCGATTACAACGTGGGTTTGCCGCTGGGCCAGCGTACTCGATTTGCTGATTCTGCCATGGCCAGCCGAAAATTACATGCTGACGAGAAGAATTCTTGCGTGGACGCAAACCGAGGTGGTTATAATCGTGACTTGGTCTGCATCCAACCTGACTACATGGGTCGCTTACCTTGATTCTGTAACCTATGCCCCAACTTTTTCGGCCCAGCTCCAATACGATTGCGAAGGTCTCGATCGCCGCGGTAGTTCTGTTGCTCGGTTCGACGCTTGCCGTGGCATACATCATGGACCGCGGGACTTGGACTACATCCGTGCTTGTCGCGCCGCAGCAGCCCATTCCGTTCAGTCACAAGCATCACGTGAAGGATGACGGCATCGATTGCCGGTATTGTCACACCAGCGTCGAAACGTCCGGATATGCGGGACTGCCTCCGACGGAGACGTGCATGACGTGCCATTCGCAGATCTGGTCGAACGCGTCGCTCACCCAACCGATTCGGGACAGCTGGGCGAGCGGCAGGTCGATTGAATGGACGCGGGTTCATGATTTGCCCGACTTCGTCTATTTCGATCACAGCATCCATATCAATAAGGGGATTGGCTGTTCGACATGCCATGGGCGCGTGGACCAGATGCCTTTGACGTACAAGGTGAACACTCTGAATATGAATTGGTGCATCAACTGCCACCGGGATCCCTCGAAGTACATCCGGCCGCGATCGGAGGTCTTCAATATCGATTACGAGTATCCGGAGAACCAGGCGGAGCTTGGACCGCAACTCGTGAAGGAATACCATGTGCAGTCGCTGACCGATTGCGTAACTTGCCACCGATGAAACACAATCTGATTTCGGTCGAATCGCTGCTGGAGCCTCCGAAGAAACCGGCTCCCGACTTGCAGGTGCTGCGTGAGAAACTGGCGGCGGGACGCGGGCCGGCGTTCTGGCGCACGCTCGACGAGGCAGCGGAAACAGAGGATCTGCGCGAGTATATCGAGCAGGAATTCCCGGGACTTTCCGGGCAGGTGCCGCAAGGCGTAGACCGGCGCAGCCTGTTGAAGGCGATGGCGGCGTCACTGGCGATGGCGGGCGCGGCGGCGTGCACCAAACAACCCAAAGAATTAATCGTGCCGTACGTGCGGCAACCGGAAAATATTATTCCGGGCATTCCGCTGTTCTACGCCACAGCTATGCCGCTGGCGGGATATGCGCGCGGCTTGCTGGTGGAGAGCCATTTGAATCGCCCCACAAAGGTGGAGGGGAATCCCGATCACCCGGCGAGTTTGGGCGCGACCACGATTTTCGAGCAAGCATCGGTCCTGAATCTCTACGACCCTGACCGTTCCGAGACGGTGCTGCATAAGGGGCGGCTCGGCACGCTGGCCGATTTTACGGGTGCGTTCAGCACCGAGGCACAGAGTCTGAATCTGCGCAAGGGCGAGGGGCTGGCAATTTTGAGCGGCGCGACAACCTCGCCGACGCTGATGAACCAGATGAGCACGCTGCTGGGGCAATGGACGGCGGCGAAGTGGTACATCCACGAGCCGTGCGTGAATCCGGCCATCGCCAGCGCCGCGAAGAAGATTGCCGGGCGGAGTGCATTGGTGGCTTACGATCTGTCGCAGACTGACGTGATCGTGAGTTTGGAGAGCGATTTCCTGAATACGGGGCCGGCGGCGCTCGCCTGCGCGCGACAATTTTCGGCGCGCAAAGCGATCGATAACGGGGAAACCCCGGTGCGGTTGTACGCGATCGAATCTTCACCCACGGTGAGCGGCTCGCTGGCAGATCATCATTTGGCAGTGAAGAGCAGCGCGATTCCAGCGATCGCGTATGAATTGGCGAAGGCGTGCGGTGTGGCGGGGGCGCCGGACAGCGGCGCGGCGGCACCGGACTGGCTGGCCGCGGTGGCGCAAGATCTGCAGAATTCCAAGGGCCGGTGTGTCGTGATCCCGGGCGAGTTTCAACCCGAGAGCGTGCATCTGGCCGCGTACGCAATGAATGCGGCACTCGGGAACGTGGGGAAGACGGTTCGACTGTTCGAGGGAGTGGAACCCGACAACACGCATTCACTGGAAGAACTCGCGGGCGATCTTAACAACGGGCACGTGGAAGTGCTGGTTATTCTGGGACCCAATCCTGTGTATACCGCTCCTGCCTCGCTGCGATTCGGAGATGCGATCCGCAAAGCGCGACTGGTGGTGCGGCTTGGCCAGTATTTCGACGAGACGTCGCGCTGGAGCCACTGGCATGTTCCCGAAGCGCATTATCTGGAGACCTGGTCCGACTCGCGGGCTTTCGATGGCACGACGACGATCCAACAGCCGCTGATTGAGCCGCTGTATGGGGGCAAGTCGGCACACGAAATCATTTCCATCCTGCAGGGCAAGCCGGATGTAAATTCGCATGAAATCGTGAAGGGCTATTGGCAGACGCAGAATAAGAGCGGCGGCGATTTCGACACGATATGGAAGACCTCGCTGCACGATGGATGGATTGCCGGGTCGGCAGTAGGAACGGTGAACGGGAGCGGGTCCGTTGCGCTGCCGCCTTTGCAGACGCAAGCGATCAACGGATTGGAAGTGGTGTTCCGGCCGGATCCGACGGTTGGGGATGGCACGTATTCGAATAACGGCTGGATGCAGGAACTGCCCAAGCCGCAAAGCAAAATGACTTGGGACAACGTGGTGCTGATCAGTCCCAAGAACGCGACCGACATGAAGGTCACGATAGGCGATATGCTGCGCGTGACCGTGGACGGCCGGAATACGGTGGGGCCGGCGTGGATTTTGCCGGGACATGCGGAAGATTCGGTGACGGTGCATTTCGGATACGGACGCGAAGCCTCCGGGCGTGTCGGCACTGGAATCGGCTATAACGCGTACGCGATACAGACCGCGGATTCGCCGTGGTTTGCGGGTGGATCGATCGCCAAGAC
Source organism: Bryobacteraceae bacterium (assembly GCA_039583505.1). Taxonomy (GTDB): domain Bacteria; phylum Acidobacteriota; class Terriglobia; order Bryobacterales; family Bryobacteraceae; genus Bog-105. The sequence continues at coordinate 13,627 of JAVKSW010000026.1, forward strand.
GGGCGAACATTACCGGCTGGCGAATATACAGGAGACGCAGACGATGGCCGGGCGAGCGCCGGTGCGGGCCGCCGACCTCGCGGAGTTTCGCGAGCATCCGGATTTTCCGACGATGGAGGCGGAAAATAAACCTCTTGCGCCGGACTTCACGCTCTATCCGCCGATTTACAAATACGAGGGTTACAAAT